>NZ_JACJOQ010000166.1:0-2549 GCF_014695635.1 Coleofasciculus sp. FACHB-712
ACTTCTAGGCTGGAAGTCGAACGAATGTCATCGATTGGGTTTATAAAATGACCGAGAAACCAACCAGAACGATTTGCACCTTCACTATGAGCATTCCCAACAACAACATTAGACGGCATTTGCGAATCCTTGCTTATATGCAAGTATTAATTTTATAAAACTCAGCAAAATTATCAAGTCGGATGACTAAGTGTTAACGCACAAGTGCTAACGCACAAATGTGAACGCACACAGATTGTGCAAAATCTTAGGCATTGTAGAGACGCAAAATTCTACGTCTCTACAGGATGGGATTTCTCTCTACTCCCGGCGAGATTTCCCGGCGAAATGTTCCTTAACGGGACGCCACGGCTAAGCCGCTATGGCGCAGTAAAGGCTCCGTACTCGGTTCCCGTCCCCGGAAGGACTTGAACACTTCCATCGGGTGTAAGCTACCACCCAGCGCCAACACGGTGTCGCGGAAGCGCTTACCTGTAGAAGCTACAGCCGTCTCATCTTCTAAACCAGCGTCTTCAAAAGCTGCAAAGGCATCAGCACTGAGAACTTCAGCCCACTTGTAGCTGTAATAACCCGCCGCATAGCCGCCAGCAAAGATATGTCCGAACCCGCATAAAAAGGAGTCTTCTGGCAGAGGGGACAAAATTGTTGTGGTTTTGGCAATGCGGTTCCGCACATCAGCCACAGTTTCATTGCCACCCGGTTGATAGCGATGGTGCAGTTCAATGTCAACTAAGCTAAAGTGCAATTGCCGCAGCGTGCCAGTACCGCTCATGTAGTTGCGTGCTGCCAAAAGCTTTTGGTAATAATGCTCTGGTAAGGTTTCCCCGGTTTCGTAGTGCTTCGCCATTCCCATCAAAGTGGGTCGGTCATAGCACCAGTTTTCCATGAACTGGCTGGGTAATTCTACAGCATCCCATTCCACATTGTTGATGCCTGCCGCCCCAGGATAATCCACCTTGGTCAGCATATGTTGCAAGCCGTGACCAAATTCGTGGAATAAGGTTTCTACCTCGCCAAAGGTCATCAGGCTGGGTTTGCCATCGACTGGGGGAGTCTGGTTGCAGACCAAATAGGCGACGGGTAAGCGTGTGGTGGGCGTGCCAGCTTCGATAATTTTGGCACGGACTAGGCACTCGTCCATCCAGGCACCGCCGCGCTTTTCGGCTGGACGGCTGAAAGGATCTAAATAGAAGTATGCGATCGCATTCCCTGTTTCATCGGCAATCTGGAAGTAACGCACATCCTCATTCCACACTGGGGCTTGACCATCAGCCGCCGTGACGGTAATTCCAAATAACCGCTTGACGAGGCTGAATAGCCCATCTAGCACTTGCGGTAAGGGGAAGTAAGGGCGTAACTCTTCTGCACTGAAGGCGAACTTTTCTTCCCGCTGGCGTTCCGACCAAAAGCTGATATCCCAGTGCTTCAAGTCGCTGCTTTCTGCGGCTCCTTTACTAGCAGCATAAGCTTTTAATTCTTCTAATTCCTTCTTAGCAGCATCATAACTAGCGCCGCGCAGTTCATCTAGCAGCGCCTCAACTGCTTCAACGCTAGGAGCCATTTTTCGGGCTAAGCTTAACTCGGCAAAACTGTCAAAACCGAGTAGCTTTGCCTTTTCTTGGCGCAGTTGCAATATGCGTTCGATGAGTGGGGTGTTATCCAACTCGCCACTCGATGCACGGCTGACATAGGCTTTATAAAGCTTTTCGCGCAAGTCCCGACGGGTGCTGTGCTGCAAGAAAGGGCCAAAGCTGGGAAAATCCAGGGTGATGCGCCAAGGGCCATTTTCAGGGGTGGCATTTTCTTCGCCAGCAGCACGGGCAGTTTGAGCGGCTAGACTCACTAAACTGGGCGGTAAGCCGTCAACTTCCTCTTTGTTGGTGAGGGTCAGGCTAAATGCTTTAGTGGCGTCGAGGACGTGGTTAGAGAACTTGGTAGAAAGTTCTGCTAATTCGAGTTGAATGGCGTTGAAGCGATCGCGCTTTTCTCCTTCCAACCCAACACCGGAAAGTTCGGCATCCTTGATCGCTGATTCTACAATCCGCTTTTGGGCTGATTCCAGGCTATCCCAAGCGTTGCTACTTTGCAGTGCCTTAAATGCTTCATACAGCGGCTTACTTTGGTTCAGCTTGTTGGAAAACTGCACCACTTTTGGCTGAACGGTTTCGTGAGCTTCGCGGATTTCGGGGCTATTCTTCACAGCCATCAAATGACCGACAATGCCCCAACTCCAGGTTAAGCGTTCTACCAGTTGTTGGAGGGGTTCGACTAAACCGCTCCAAGTCGGTTCTACCTGGGTTTCTAGGGTGGCAAGTTCCTGTTCTAGTTCAGCCAGTAGCTGCGTCATCCCCGGAACGACGTGTTCCGGCTTGATGGCATCAAACGGGGGCAGCCCTTTGCCGATGAGTAACGGGTTATCAGTAATAATGGCGTTTGCACTCATAGGTGATTTGTTTGTAAACGTATTTGGGCTGAATCGTCCTTGTTATCCGATCTTAAGAAAAAAATCAGCTACCCTTACAGGGTGGTTAACCGTAGCGAAGTTGCGG
>NZ_JACJOQ010000167.1:0-3517 GCF_014695635.1 Coleofasciculus sp. FACHB-712
AGATTGCGATCGCACAACCTATGTCGGTATACGCGGCATCCCCTGCCTTGAAGATGGAAGAAGCGGGAAAATGGTGAGCGTAGCTTCTTAAAGGTCTTCTACAGTCCAGAAAACTTATGAGCGATCGCATTCGTAACTGAAGAAGATAGAAGAAGCTAATCGTAGCACTGTACTTTGCAACGCGGCTAGTTATGATGAGCAGATTAAAACGCAGAATGTCTAGAGAGTTTGATATGCGGCTTAAAGCACAAACTCTAAAGCTTCTCAAAGCCAAAGAAGCGTTGCAAGCTGCATTAACCCGGTGTCAGCAAACAGAGGCGAAGTTGCACGAAGCTGATGAAGAGTTAGAAAAGCGGGTAAGAAATCGGACTGCGGAACTGGCGCAAGCTAACGAACAATTGCAACATGAAATCAATCAGCGCCAACAAACTGAGGCACTGCTGCGCCAAAACGAACAGATGTATCGGCGAGTTCTGGATGCGACGGGTGAAGGCATTTGGATAATCGATGCTGAGGGAAAAACGACATACGTTAACCAGCAAACCGCCGAAATGCTCGGCTATTCAAGTGAGGAAATTCTGGGTCGTTCTGCATTTGATTTCCTCTTTGAGGAAGACCTTGCTGAAGCACACTCGTATTACCAGCGGATGCAGCAAGGAACCCAAGAACAGCATGAGTGGCGTTGGCGTTGCAAAAACGATCGAGAGTGGTGGGTATTCGCTAGAACCAGTCCTCTCTTTGGCGAAAATGGTCAATTTCAGGGTGCGATCGGCATATTCACCGATATCAGCAACCGTAGGCAAGTGCAAGAGGCACGCACAGAAAGCGACAGGTTCTTCCAGGCAACATTTAACCAAGCTGCTGTTGGCATCGCTCACGTCAGCATCGACGGGCAGTGGTTACTGGTTAATCAAAAACTCTGCGATATTGTGGGTTACACGCCAGAGGAACTGCGAGAGCGCACTTTTCAGGATATTACTCACCCCGACGATTTGAATGCGGATCTTGAACACGTCCGCCAAATGTTGGCATCAGAGATTCAGACCTATTCCATCGAGAAGCGCTCCATCCGCAAAGATGGTTCTCAAGTTTGGATTAATTTGACTGTATCGCTGGTACGCGAACCAACGGGTGAGCCGAAGTATTTCATTTCGGTTATTGAAAATATTGACGAACGTAAGCGAGCTGAACAGGCATTAGAACAATCGTTAAAGGAATTATCAGACATCAAGTTTGCTTTAGATAAAGCGGCGATCGCAGTAGCAACTGACGAGAAGGGAACGATTAACTATGTTAATGATAAGTTTTGTCAAATCTCTAAATATGCCAGAGAAGAATTGATTGGACAAAGTCATCGTTTGATCAATTCTGGATTCCATTCAAAAGAATTCTTTCAAAATCTTTGGGCAACGATTTCTGACGGAAAAATTTGGCAAGGGGAAATTAAAAATAGAGCGAAGGATGGCACTTGTTACTGGGTCGATACTACGATTGTGCCGTTTCTAAATGACCAAGGAAAACCGTTCCAATATTTAGCAATTCGATTCGATATCACGAAACGCAAGCAAGCAGAAGAGGCACTGCAACAAAGTGAGGAGCGATTGAGACTAGCTCTGGAAGCTGCACAAATGGGCATTTGGGACTGGAACATCCTCACGAATCAAGTGACCTGGACTGACAACAATGAAAAGCTATTTGGTTTGACTCCAGGTAGCTTTGAGAAAACCTATGACGCCTTCCTTGGATACATTCATCTGGAAGACCGCGAATCCGTACAGCAAGCAGCAATTCGTGCCTTGGAAGAAAATCAGGGCTACGAACAGGAATTTCGCATTGTCTGGCCTGATGGCAGCATTCGTTGGATGATGACAAAAAGCCAGTTGCTGTGCAACGAAACAGGCACAGCGGTGCGGATGATTGGCACTACTCTGGATATCACCAAACAGAAGCTCGCACAATTCGCTTTAACGCAGCAGACTGAACGACAGCGATTGGTAGCAGCGATCGCTCAACGCATTCGCCAATCTTTAGACTTAGACGAGATTCTCAATACAACCGTCACTGAAGTCCGAGAATTGCTCCAGACCGACCGGGTAATCGTTTACCGTTTCCAGCCAGACTGGAGTGGAGTCGTAATGATGGAATCGGTCGGTTCTGGGTGTAAGTCTCTCCAGGGAAGCACCATCTCAAAACCACTAGGTGACATTTATGTCCAGCGCCACCAACAAGGGGAAATCACCGCGATAGAAGATATTCATACCGCAGATTTAGATAAATATCATTTTGACCTACTGGCTGAGATTCAAGTCAGAGCGACTTTGATAGTCCCGATTTTGCAAAGAGGCAGGGACGAAATCTTCACCGTCGCAGAAAATACGGGAGCGAATGCGGTGTTTTGCACCACTTCCCCCACGCCTATACTGTGGGGGTTGCTTTGTGTCCATGAGTGTTCGCAACCCCGACAGTGGCAGCAATTAGAAATTGACTTACTGACTTCATTGGCGAATCAGTTAGCGATCGCCATTGAGCAAGCGGCACTGTTTAAGCAGGTGCAACAGATGAACTCCAATCTGGAACGCCAAGTGCAAAAACGTACCACCCAGTTGCAAAAAGCACTCGGCTTTGATGCGGTGCTGAAACGCATCACAGACAAAGTCCGCGATAGTCTGGACGAAAGCCAAATTTTGCAAGCAGCAGTTAGGGAGTTAGCACTCTCTTTCAACATGAGCAGCTGCCATGCTTCGCTCTACAACTTGGAACAAGAAACTGCCACGATTTGCTACGAATACGCCGCCTCAATGCCTTCCTCGAAGGGTCGCGTCTTGCAAATGGCTTCTTTTCCGGAAATTTATCGACCCCTCCGGCAAGGGAAGCATTTTCAATTGTGTTCCTTCTCTGGCAACTCTATCCACGGTCAGGCATCGATGTTAGCTTGTCCGATGTTCGACGATCAAGGAGTCCTGGGGGATTTGTGGTTATTCCATCACCCAGATTATACCTTTAACAATCTGGAGATTCGGCTGGTCAAACAGGTAGCCAATCAATGCGCGATCGCAATTCGTCAAGCCCGACTTTATCAAACATCCCTTGCCCAAGTGCAGGAACTGGAGAAACTCAATCAACTCAAAGATGACTTCCTCAGCACGGTTTCCCACGAATTGCGGACTCCTATCGCCAATATGAAAATGGCGATCCAAATGCTCAAGGTTTCTCCGACAGGCGATCGCTCTCAGCGCTATCTACAAATATTGCAAACAGAGTGCAACCGAGAAACTGAGCTAATCAATGACCTTCTAGACTTGCAACGGCTAGCAGCTGCGTCTTATCCCAGCTTTCTTGCCACGGCAATCGATCTACCAGAGTGGTTGCCGAATATTATTGAATCCTTTCGCTCCCGCATACAGGAACGCGAACAAATCTTACAGGTTGATATTCCCTCAAACTTGCCCACCCTAGTCTCGGAATTAGCCAGTGTGGAGCGAATTTTGACAGAGTTGCTCAATAATGCGTGCAAGTA
>NZ_JACJOQ010000168.1:0-2826 GCF_014695635.1 Coleofasciculus sp. FACHB-712
AGGAACAACGTCAGGCTGATTTGCAATGGTGCGAAGACGCCTGCAAACATTATAAAAAACGCATAGATGAAGGACTTTCAGAAGAACACGCTAGAGGAATTATTCCTTTTGATGCCAGACAGCATTTTGTGCTGAGTTGTAATGTGCGATCGCTCATGCATCTTTTAGACTTGAGATGGAAAAAAGATGCCCAATTAGAGGCGCAAAAGTTTTGCGAGTTGCTCTGGGTTCATTTTGAACAATGGACTCCGGCGATCGCTCAATGGTATTTGGAAAACCGAGCAAAAAAGGCAAAATTAGCTCCATAGCTTGCCAAAATAAACTTTATATGGTTACGAAGACCATGACCGCCTGAAGTTAAAAAAGCCTTCTAAGAAGTCTTGCAAACGGGTATTTTTCTGAAATCGTTGTTGGTGCCACTCGTTAGCAGTTTGTTGAATAATTTCTGATAGGGTGGGAGAAATGGCAGGCAGTTGGCTGAGAGCATCCACTTTTATTTTCTGTCGCATAGCGAGAGCGATCGCTCCCATTAACTCACCCGCTTCCATCCCTACTAGCGTTGCGCCCAGAATTTCTCCATTTCGACGCACCAAAATTTTACAAAATCCCGTGATTTCGCCCAATATCTGGGCTGCTGCTACTGCCTTGAAATATTGCCGCAACACTAAGACATCTTTACCGTACTGGCGTCTTGCTTGCGCCTCGGTTAAGCCAACCCGCCCCAGCATCGGTTCCGAAAAAACACCTGTAGGAATGGCGCGATAGTCTACTTTGAAAATGGGTGCAAACAAGGCATTTTTGAGGGCAATGCTGGCTTCGTACCGAGCAATGTGGGCAGCTTGATAACCCCCAGCAACGTCACCACAAGCGTAAATACGGGGATTCGTTGTTTGCAGTTTCTCGTTCAACTCCATCCCACGCCGATTCATCTTGACGCCAACGCCTTCCAAGTTTAAAGCTGTGACATTCGGTTGCGGTCGAGTACATAGCACAATTTCATCGGCTTCAATCGCTTTGTTGCCAACGAGAACCCACTTTTTGCCGTCAATTTGTTTGACTTGCGTCACCTCTGTTTGAGTCAGGACGCGGACGCCCTCAATTTCTAGCTGTGCTTGCACCACTCTCGCCGCTTCTGGGTCTTCTTTCGGCAGAATGTGGGAACTGCGTACCACCAGGGTGACATCAGCGCCCAACCGAGATAAAGTCTGCGCCAGTTCGGTGCCAGATGCGCCACCGCCAATAACCACCCAGCAGGGGCGAGGAGATGCGTCTACAGCTATCTGTTCGGGGGATTGCTGCCAAATATCTATCGGCGTCCGATAGCCAGTAGCTTCGAGTCCGTCAATTGCTGCAATCCCCGGACGAGAACTCGTGGCAATCAGGTAGGCACGCGATCGCAATCTCCGTCCATTGACGACAAAAGCGAGGTAAGGTTTACGGCAAAATTCACCTTCACTAACAATGACATCAACACCCAAAGAAGCCAAAATCGCTGGTGAATGTTGTTCTTCTAAGGTGGAGACGACGCCATCCGCCCACTGGATTGCCTCAGTCAATCGCACCCCTGGAACGGGTTGCTGTTCTGTAGAATCAGCCAGATCCCAGGGAATACCGAATCGATTGAAGTCACTTTGCGGGTGAATCACTCGCCTAACCTGAGTCAAAGCTTTGGTATAGAGAGACCCTAACTGTAAGGACGATTGCCAGCGTCCCTCAGGAGGCGGCTGGGGTTCGACTAAGGCGACGCGGGCTTGCAGGTTGGCAGCCGCAATTGCGGCATGACGCCCTGCCTCCGTGCCGCCTATTACGACTAAGTCGTACTCAACTGCCATGATTGGTTCTTTGTCAGTTGTTAATTGCTGATTGCTAATGGTTTATTGCTAATGGCTAATCGGAAAAAATGAACAATTAGCCATTAACGATTAGCCATTACAAAATTGCTGCTAGACCGTCGATTAGGCGCTGGTTATCAACTTCGGAACGCACGGCGACTCGGAAATAGCGATCGCCCAATTCTGGGAAGCTCAAGCAGTCACGAATCAGAATTTTACTCTGCTTGAGAAGTTTTTCCTGGACTTGCGAACTGGGTTGTTCTGACTCAACCAGCAAAAAGTTAGCAGCACCCGGTAGCGGTTGCAATCCCGGTATTTGCTCCAAACCTTGAAACAGGTGGGACTTTGCCGGTTCCAACCAATCCCAGGTTTGCTGTTGAAATTGTGTATCCTTTACCACAGCGACACCAGCGGCAGCGGCTAAGGTATTGACGGGCCAAGGATCGCGCCATTGTTGCCAGCGACGCAGACGGTCTGGGTGAGCGATCGCATAACCTAAGCGCAGCCCTGGCAGACTGTAGAACTTGGTGAGCGATCGCAGAATCACCAAATTCGGGTATTCTTGCACCACTGGAATTAGGCTTTGCTGCTGGGAAGGCGGCAGAAAATCCATAAAGGCTTCGTCCATCACCACCAGCGCAAATTTCTCCAGATAAGGTATTAGAGTCTCCCGCAAAAACATCTGACCCGTGGGATTGTGCGGATTATTCACCAGTAGACCAAGGGGATTTTGGATTTTGGATTTTGGATTTTGGATTGGGAATCGTAAATCCAAAATCGAAGATCGAAAATCGGAAAGCGGGCACTCATGTACGTTGGCGCTAAACGTCCGGAGTGCCCGCCAGTAATCGCCGAATGCTGGTGTCACCAGACACGTTCTTGTCAGTTCTGATAAATCCCAACTTGCCCAGGTTAGTAACTCTGCCGAGCCGTTCCCAGGCAGAATCCAGTCTGGCGGGAGTTGGTGCAGCTGACCCAGAGACACCCGCAACTC
>NZ_JACJOQ010000169.1:0-4084 GCF_014695635.1 Coleofasciculus sp. FACHB-712
AACAAAGACTTCATGGTTGAGGTGAAAGTTAGCGGTGAGTATCGAGATTTGTACGATCAAGCCGGATTGATGCTGCGCTTAGATGAGGCGAATTGGTTAAAATGTGGCATTGAATTTGTCGAGGGTGTACAACAAGTCAGCGCTGTGGTAACAAGAGATTACTCAGATTGGTCTGTTGTCCCGCTGCCAGATAACCCGGCTTCACTTTGGATGCGCGTACATCGACGCGGCACCGCTGTAGAGGTGCAATACTCTCTGGATGGCACTCAGTACACAATGCTTCGCCTTGGCTATCTCACCCCGGCTGAGACGGTGAATGTGGGGGTGATGTGCGCTTCTCCAGAGGGAAATGGCTTCTCAATGAAATTTGAGGGATTCAAAATTAATCGCTTGTAGCCCAAAAAACGCCAAGAATAACCCAAAACTCTGCGTACCTTTGCGCTAACCTTTGCGTAGCTTTGCGTTAAAAATATACCACTCTAGAGGAGTCAAGGATGAGTTACAGAATGGATCGCCGCGCTTACGCCGAAACCTATGGCCCGACAGTCGGCGATCGCGTTCGTCTTGCTGACACCGAATTATTCATCGAAGTCGAACAAGACTTCACTACCTACGGCGATGAAGTGAAATTCGGTGGCGGCAAAGTCATCCGGGATGGTATGGGACAATCCCCCATTTCTAATGCAGACGGTGCCGTCGATCTGGTGATTACCAACGCCTTAATCCTCGACTGGTGGGGGATTGTCAAAGCCGATATTGGCATTAAAGATGGCAAAATTTTCAAAATTGGTAAAGCTGGAAATCCCTACATTCAAGACAAGGTAGATATTATTATTGGCCCTGGAACCGAGGTCGTTGCCGGAGAAGGGATGATTCTCACCGCAGGCGGGATTGACAGCCACATTCACTTTATTTGTCCGCAACAGATAGAAGTCGCGATCGCATCCGGCATCACCACCATGCTCGGCGGTGGTACTGGCCCTGCTACGGGTACAAATGCGACCACTTGCACTCCTGGCCCGTGGAATATGTACCGGATGCTGCAAGCCGCTGACGCCTTCCCGGTAAATCTAGGCTTCTTGGGGAAAGGGAATAGCAGCCAACCCCAAGGACTAATCGAACAAGTCTTAGCCGGGGCGATAGGTTTAAAACTGCACGAAGACTGGGGCACCACACCCGCGACGATTGATACTTGCTTGAACGTTGCGGATAATTATGATGTGCAGGTAGCCATTCATACCGATACCTTGAACGAAGCCGGTTTTGTAGAAACCACCATCGCCGCCTTTAAGAATCGCGTTATTCACACTTACCACACCGAGGGAGCCGGTGGAGGTCACGCGCCGGACATTATCAAAGTATGCGGCGAAGCGAACGTCCTGCCCTCTTCCACCAACCCGACGCGCCCTTATACCGTCAATACCCTAGACGAACATCTGGATATGCTAATGGTGTGTCATCACCTCGACCCCAGCATTCCCGAAGATGTCGCCTTTGCCGAGTCGCGGATTCGCCGAGAAACAATTGCCGCTGAAGATATCCTGCACGATTTGGGTGCATTCAGCATGATTTCCTCTGATTCTCAGGCGATGGGGCGGGTAGGCGAGGTAATCATTCGCACCTGGCAAACGGCACACAAAATGAAAGTGCAGCGGGGAAACCTTTCCCCATTGCTACCAGGAGAGGGGCAAGAGAGGGCAGATAATTTCCGGGCAAAGCGCTATGTTGCAAAATATACAATCAATCCAGCCATTACCCACGGGATTTCGCAGTATGTTGGTTCGGTAGAAGTGGGGAAATTGGCGGATTTGTGCCTCTGGCGTCCGGCATTTTTTGGCGTCAAGCCAGAGATAGTCATCAAAGGGGGTGCGATCGCTTACGCTCAAATGGGCGATGCCAACGCTAGTATCCCCACACCGCAACCAGTGCATATGCGCCCAATGTTCGGCAGTTTTGGAGGCGCGATCGCTGCCACTTCTCTAACTTTTATTTCCCAAGCGGCACTCGAAAAAGAAATTCCCACCCAGCTTAAGCTCCAAAAGCCAGCGGTTGCTGTCAGCGGTACGCGGCAGCTAAGTAAGCGAGACATGAAATTAAACGATGCCCTGCCTCACATGGAAGTAAATCCGGAAACCTACGAAGTGCGAGCCGATGGGGAATTGCTGACTTGCGAACCGGCAACCGTTCTCCCATTAGCACAACGCTACTTTTTATTCTGATTAAATTGGTAGTAGAGAAGCGATTAACTTGCTAGAGATGCAACTAATCGCTTCTCTACTTATCTATTTTTCAAAACTAATACCCCTTCCGGATTCACCTCGTATTGTGCCCCCACATAACCAGTGCGGTCATACAGAATTTGGTGAATGTGTTGGTCTAGTTTTGCTTCATCAGAAATTTGAGGTCGATAATATTCTTTGATTTGCTCCTCGATGCCCATCACCTCAAGACGGTCGTGAAGTGCTGCGGGTTCTCCTGCTAAATAAGCATTTCGTGCCGCATCATCGCTCAAGAAGCTCATCAAGATTGGCAACGGAACCCCGCCAATCGTCATCCTGCCACTGCTCAGCAGTAGCACCCCTAGAAAGATAGATAAAAGTATAGAAAAGTAGATGCCCGCGATCAGTTTTACAGGAACTTTAGGCGAAGGACGGTAATCAGGGCGTTGTTGTTTGCGAATGGTTCGACTAGATTCAGGTGCTAAGCGACCCATACTTTCCAACTTTGAATCTGCTCTTCATTGATGACTGAAATTGGGGGGGTCGGTCAATCTATCCTGAGGCGTAAAAATTTAAAGAGAGGGAAATAACGCAGTCAACATAAAACGCAGACCGCCAAGTAGCAGAGAGTTTAAAGCGATCGCTTCCACGTCCATCCTGTAGATAAAGCTGTCTCATTACCAACCACTCAAATTTCTATCTTGAGCGCGATCGCCCAAAAGACCTCTTTTACCTATCCATCCGCACGAGGAAATTGACTTCGCTACTGCCTATCTTTCCCGTTTTGCTTAATTTATAGATGTAAATAAACTAGATATCTGCGATTTTTTCTTTCCAGCAATGAGCAGCCAGATGTATCAGATGACAGAAAAGTATGGCCGTCATCCTAAAGGTTTATAATTAATTTTCTGTTGCTAAGGTCATTTGGCTAGTCCAGACACTGGATAGAAGCCAAAGAAGCAAAGATTCGGTAAAGATCCCCAACAATCCTTCTGTAGAATGAGGCAAAATGATACCTTAGGCGTAAAGAATGTTACGTGATGCACGATTAATTTACAAAAATTAATTTCAATAAACTTGAGTTGTTAACCTATCGCTTCCATGAAGAATCATTCGAGTCTCAATCAACCTTCTAAAACTGACCGCATTCTCGTTGTGGATGATTCTCCCGATAACTTGTTTTTGGTTCAAACCATTTTAGAAGAAGAGGGATATCAAATTACCTTGGCGGAAAATGGTCGTTCTGCCTTAAACGAGATTGAACAATCTCCACCAGACTTGGTCTTGTTGGATGTGATGATGCCGGGGATGGATGGATATGAAGTCACGAGGCGAGTCCGTGATAATACTAAGTTGCCATTTATCCCGATTTTACTGATCACAGCCCACGATCACGCCAGCGTGGTAGAGGGATTAGATACTGGAGCAGATGATTTTATTCGCAAGCCAGTGCAAGTTGACGAATTGCTGGCGCGGGTGCGATCGCTTCTGCGGCTGAAGCATAGTGTGGACGAACGCGATCAAATTGCCCGTCAGCGAGAAGATTTCGTTTCCTGGCTCACCCACGACTTGCGGACGCCGATCGTCGCCGCAGAGCGGATGCTGGCTTTATTTAGGCAAGGAGCCTTAGGAGAACTCTCGCCAGGAATGCAAGAAGCGATCGCTACAATGGATCGCAGCAACCGCAACTTGCTGGCGATGGTGAATACTTTATTAGAAGTCTATCGCTATGAAGCCGGTCGTAAAACCCTGAGCTTCTCACCAATTGACCTGCGGAAACTACTTCAGGAAGTAGTTCAAGAACTTTCTCCCTTAGCAGAGGAAAAGAATCTCACCCTGAAGCTGGATTTAGGGGACAGCGCCGA
>NZ_JACJOQ010000017.1:0-2395 GCF_014695635.1 Coleofasciculus sp. FACHB-712
TTTTGACTCCTAAGCAGGTTCCCAGCATTCGGCACGAGTTAGGCGAATTTGCGCTAAGGCAACGATGATAGGGATAATCCGACCGTAATTAGTCGCGATCGCTCTCCAGCCCAGATCGGCAAAAAACCACGCCCACATCGCGGGTCCCACTAATGCAAATACACTGCGGATGGCACCATAACGGGCGGCACTCATTGCCATCCCACGCTTCGCTGTTTGTAGCACCATATAATTTTGGAACTGTGCAGCAGCCGCAGCACTGCCTTGGATGACAGTTTCTTTGGCGACTTGATAGCTAGCAAAATGAATTGCAAACTGACGGGCAAGTTGTTGTAGTAACAGCGGCTGGACAATGGAACTAACGGCAAGGGCACTACCCCCCTTAACGAGTAAAGCCATCGGGTCGTGCTGTAACTGCACTGGCAGGGGTTCGGAGAGTTGAGACTTCGCTAGCGATCGCTGTACTCTGGCGGTTAATGCTTTTTGTTCGTGTCGTGGCATTTGTTTCCACGCCCGACCCATCAGGTTGAGAAATACTTCTGCTTCTAAATCAGTCGTTGAAAGTTTTGCAGAATAGGGAATTTTTAGATATCGACAAACTTGGATCAAAATTTGTCGATAAGTGACTTCACCCGTGCGTCCTCGCAAAACTGTCACTCCATCCGCCGCTAAAAAGCGAAATCTCTGCTCAATCGCATCCAACCAATCTTCGTGATCTTGGCTTTGAATGTCGATCGGGTCAGGTGTCTGAACGTAATCTAAGGGGTTAAATTTGCGGCGAAATAGAATATCTGTCAGTTGCTGTAACTCTTCTTCTGTGGCTAATTCCAGCGCGGCTCTCAGCTCGTCCAACTTCAATTCCTCCCAGACCCCAGATTCGGTGCTGTCCCTTATTCTACTTCTATATACTTGAAGACTGAGGGTTATCCGTAGTGTTTGATGTCGCCGTAATTGGTGCGGGTATCGCGGGACTGACCGTTGCTCAACAGTTGCACCAAGCTGGATATAAAGTGGTCGTCGTTGACAAATCTCGTGGCGTTGGGGGAAGGGTGGCAACACGCCGATTGCAGGGGACTTGTGCCGATCATGGCTTGCGCTATTTAGAACCCCAAGGGCAGTTAACTGAGAAGTTTATTGATGTTTTGGGGGTGAAGCAAAGCGATTTTGAAGGAAAGCCGGGGATTGTTCAAGCCTGGACGAATCCTGTTTGCCGGGAACCAGCAAAGCCGAATTTATCCTCGACCCGTCCCCATTATGTGGCACCAATGGGGATGAATGCGATCGCTAAATTCCTCGCCACAGGTTTAGAAATGCGGCTGAATCAACGGGTTCAAGAAATTACCCCAACTGATGAGAAAACTTGGCATTTCACTTTTGAGCCGAAAGCCGACCCATTAATTGCTAAAGCTGTTGTCGTGGCAATTCCAGCGCCTCAAGCTTTGATGCTACTGGAACCCTTAGCCAAAACCATACCAACTCAATTTCTAGATAGTTTACGCGCTGTGGAGTTTGACCCCTGTCTCAGTGTAATGGCGGGTTATCCAGCTTCTCGACAGCAAGATTTAAGTAATGCAGAGACGGTAAATTTCCCGTTACACCTAGATGTTACACAGGACTCTGACTTAGCGTGGATTGGTTTAGACAGCAGCAAACGCCCCAATCCCCAGATACCAGTCTTTGTTTTGCACAGCACCGCTGAATTTGCAAACCGTTACCTGGACGCCGAAGATTTAAACCCAGCGGCAAGCCAGATGTTATCTCGCGCCGCCCAGTTACTCGTTCCGTGGCTGGATTCTCCCGAATGGTTTCAAATTCATCGCTGGCGCTATGCTTTCCCCAGTCGTCCTTTGCATCAAGATTGGCTGGACGCTGGGACACCATTGCCCCTAATTTGTTGTGGCGATTGGTGCGGGGGAAACTTGGTAGAAGGGGCGATGAATTCTGGATTAGCCGCCGCCGTCAAGATTAATCAACAGATGGAAATGCGAAGCTTGCCGGGGGAAAGTTTTTTAGAAGCCCTCCAGCAAATATCCGGTAGGAGCGATCGCTAAGGAGTTAATTTAAACCGATGGAAGATTTTATCCAAGTAGTTGATTACGATACCAATTGGCCTATCCAATTTGAGCAGGAAAAACTCCAGATTCTCCACTCCCTCGGTAATGCTGTCTTGGACATCCACCATATTGGCAGTACCTCAGTGCCAGGATTAGCAGCTAAACCAATTATTGATATTCTCGTAGGCTTAGAGGAGTTACCACCTAGCGTCGATCAGATTACATCTCTCGAAACACTCGGCTATCTCTACCAAGGTGAGTTGGGTGTTCCAGGACGGCACTTTTTTCGCAAAGGGATGCCCCGCACTCACCATCTCCATCTGGTGAAACGAGGGAATCAG
>NZ_JACJOQ010000170.1:0-7318 GCF_014695635.1 Coleofasciculus sp. FACHB-712
GGGAGACGCTGGTCGTGCGTCGAGGAGAGCTGATTGCCTTCAGCGGACAAGTAGAGATCCTAGACAGTTTTAGGGATTTGCATCTTTTGCCGCCAGACGTACTGCGAATTGAAATGCGCGATCCGCAAAACTCACAAATCTTGGTAGATGTCCAGCAGCTGATACCCGAACAGGTGCCGAGTTTTTCTTTTAGCTGTAATTTAGAGCTGCCCGAAAATTGCCAAACCCGTTTGATTTTAGGAGAAGTCACGTTAATCGATGCGGCTGAGACAGTCTTGGTGACTCACGCCTTTACCGTGACAGCCGATTTGGAAGACTTGCTCGATGCGATCGCTCACGATAAACAGCACGCAAATTTATTGAACCCGCCATTAGATTCTCTTTTGGGAGAGACACCCCCGATCGATTCATCTTTCCTCGATCTGGTGGAAACGGCAAAAGATACTCCGCTGCTGCACTTAGAACCTTTACCTAATAAACCCCTACCGGAGCAGATTGCTAAATCCGATCCTGCCATTGCAGCGCTTAAACCCCCGGAACTTCCAGCAATTGCTTCCGATACTGAGGCAACAGGGAACGGGGAGGCAACCGATAGCGATGAGCCTGAGGACATTCTCGCTTTGGGCGATCGCAATACATCAGTGACTTCTGAACCTCCGCCGGTGGTATCCCTCCCCCCGCAACTTTATCGACCCGATCCTGCCAATCCAGTTAATCGATCGCTTAAACTTCCGGTGATTTCTGATGCGATGCCTGCAACCGAGCGCATCGAGAATGGCGACACATCCGCTGCGAAAGAAGAAGATAAATCTTCTTCCCTAAATCCTCCCCAACCTGTTGATACCGCCCCTCCTGAAGGGGCTGCGCCTGATGTAGAGCAGTTATTTGATAATTTATTGAATCACTTAGCTCAGACTTGGCAACGTTCGGAGGAACCCGATGGAACAGATGCCAGCGCTGATGCCGATACAGATTTGCATAGTCAGCAGGACGTAGGTGTTGAAGATGCTTCTGATATCGAGGGAGCAGAACACTCCGCTGAACACTCCGCCGAACAAAGAGAAGCGCATCCCTCCGCTGACTCTCAAGCATCGCCCTTAGATACGGCTTTTGCGACCCTGAAGCTGCAAGATCGTTTTTTGTCCCGGTTGAACGACCTGGCAACGGATGAGGAATCTTCAGCATGGCTGCAACCGGAAGAGGTATTTGCAACGGAGGAGGAATCTACCGAGGAAGCAGAGCCTTCAGCAGACCTGACCGAGGGCAGCGAAGACACTGACGTTGCGGATGGTGACGTTGCGGATGGTGACGTTGCGGATGGTGACGTTGCGGATGGCACCGAAGCAACTGCCACCGAGCCGCAGGGGGAAACGGATGACCGTTTGCCACCAATGCCGACAGACTGGGAACTTGTAGCACTATTGCTTGACCAACAACCTCCCCTCCCAGAGTTGGAGGAAGAATTGGGTGAAGATGGCGGTATTGCCAGCGATGCAACGAACAATTCCCAAGAGGTGGGAGCCGCCTCTGGTCAACTGCCAGCAGCTCCGCAGAACCCGGTTGAGATGGCTAAGAATGTTTTATCGATGGCAGAGTCTGCGGTTAACTGGACAGAGCGAGAAATTGTGGTAGACGATGATCCTTCTGAACTCCCTCCCAGCACCAGTGGGCGAGGCGGGTATGGCTCGCGAGAAGCTTCCTCAAGGGGGGTACAACCAGGGCGATCGCGTTTTGCCAATGCGGGGCGGGGGGTTCCCCCAGAACCGCAGCCATCGTCGCTGGACGAGGAACCCGTGCCAGAGCCTGAGCTAGTTTTACCCGAAGGCGAACTGATTGCCGGACAACCGTTGGCTGTCCGCCTGACGTTGCGATCTGAGTCCCCCCGGCTCTATGTCAAGCTGTGGGTGCATGACCGCCAAACGCGATCGTTGCTGGATGGCCCCCGGTGGCTAGTCGATTTTATCCCTACTGGTTTAGAATCCCTAGAGGCAACGACTCAACTAACTGTGCCATTTGGGAGCGTGGAAATCCGTTTTGAAGCTGTCACGGTTGATACTTATACCCAACGAGAGAGCCATAAAGTAACCGTTGACCGTATAGTTATTCCCCCAGATTTGCCCAACTGGTCGCTAGATGAGTTTGCGGATTAGGCGCTTGTTAAAAATTTTTATGATTCGGTTTTTGGCTACCAATTCACTGTAAATTCAATTACGAAAGCTGTTTCATTAAAATAGGAAATTTAAAGATGGGAGCTTCATTCTTACCCTCAATCCTAGTGCCTCTAACTGGCTTGATCTTCCCGGCTGTCGCAATGGCCTTCTTGTTTCTTTACATTGAACACGAAGATCCTACGGGAATTTAACTTTAGCTGGGTATTAGTTGGGCAATGGAAAAAACCGCCTGTTCTAGTCAGAGAGGCGGTTTTTTTTGATGATTTGATGAGAGTTCTCTCAAATCTAGTTGATTACCCAGCTTTTCTCTACAAAGAGGAGCCTAGACCAGCGTAGGCACCATAGAAGAAAACACCTAGCACAGCGATCGCGCCCAGACCAGCGACGGTAGCTACAATCCACAACGGGATTCTTCCACTTCCAGACACAGCTTTTCCCTCCTAATTAAACTTAAAAATGATGCAGTCAAGCCCAGTTAGTTAAAGAAATAACTGGAAAACAGGATACCAAGGACAAAAACCAGTAGCAAGCCCAAGTAAAGAGAAGTACGGTTTAACTCAACTGGTTGATTATTGGGATTTGGACTCCGTTCTGGCATGATTAGGTTTCTCCTATCGTTGAATAAATTGCATAGAAGCGATCGCGCCCAAGAAAAAGATTGTTGGGACAGCCAGCGTATGAACCGCTAGCCATCTAACGGTAAAAATGGGATATGAAACTGGCTGATTGGGCGTATTAGTAGTCATGTTCTGCCACCTCTTTTAAACGACTTACTTGTTGAGACTCCCAATTCTTTTGATAGAAATGGGGCTTTTCGTACCGTAACGGGAAGGCTTTTCCTGCAAAAAGGGCTTCGTAAACCTATATTGAGCCTACTGACCCTTTGAAGTCTCCTCCAACCAGCTAGAGGTGATTCTTTTTCCAAACACTTCCGTATACCTACGGTACTTCACTACCGATGTATCAAACTGGATTCCCGTTCGCTCTTTAGAGCCGAATTGATGCGGTACTTTTAATCCCTTTTTTGCATCAAATCCAGCCAAAATTACCCCGGCAATCCTAACACAAATAGGTGCTTTTATTTTCACACCCAGCGATGTCTAGAGACTGCCCGCTTATTTTATAAAATCCTCGATTTGTTGCTTGGATTCAAAGCGATCTTGAACAATCGGCACTTCCTGCCGAGTTGGGGTGTAATACTCGTTGGGGCGGGGTGTCCCAAAGGCATCGTATGCAAGACCTGTGCTAACAAATAGCCAGCCTGCAATAAATAATGCAGGGATGGTGATGCTGTGAATTACCCAGTAACGAACGCTTGTAATAATGTCCGAAAATGGACGCTCTCCAGTTGTACCAGCCATTCAGATTCCTCCTCTGACAACAATTAAAAGCTAACTTAATTATGATACGAAACTCGGTAGAGAGTCACAAGCAAAGCATTAGTTGTATGACAATAATCTTGCTTTCCTCTTCAAGCCGCTTGCGACGAACCTTCGTATTTCAACAAAACACCTCGCTGACCTATGATAAATCCTTGCTGGGGTGTTAGAAACATAATCCTGTAAAGATTGGAAGGGATATCCTCTATCTCGCGAGCTTTTTCCCAAGTTTTGCCGCCATCCAGACTCCGCAGCAAATTTCCACTGCCTCCTGATACCCAAACTTCCTCAGGTGTCCGGTATGCCAAATCGAGTAAACCCCAACTGGTGGATACCTCTGGATATTGTGCTTCTTCCCACTCGTCTGGCTTTTCAGGACTGCTAAATTGTAGCTGACCGCCCCGCGCCAGCATCCACAGCCGACCATCTTGTGCAAACCCCATATTCTCCACTCTTCGGGAGCTATTTCGATTATGGGGAACCCAGGCATCTAGACCCGGCTCCCAAGTGGAGTAGAAGTTACCTTTGGCAGACACCGCAACATATTTGCCATCGGGAGAGCGAGACATATTGCGGACAACGCCCACCGCTTCTTGCACCATCGCTTTCCAAGTCTGTCCTGCGTCTTGAGTGCGATAAATTGCCCCAACGTTGGTGCTCATCTCAGCGGAGTTCGGACCGAGTGCCACAATTTTATTGGGTGCCCCCGGTAACTTGTTACTCAGCGCGATGCGAGTCCAAGATTTTCCCCCATCTGTGGTGTGGAGCAAGATAGAGGGTTCGCCTGTAATCCAGCCTTCTTGATCGGCAAAACTCACGCCAGTAAAGCGGTATTGCCGATCTCCCAGTTCCAGGTTTCTAGACTCCCAAGTCTTGCCGCCATCGGTTGTCTCCAACAGTGTGGAGTCACTCCCCACAACCCAGCCATGATTGGGGTCGCCCGTAAAAGCGAGATCCTGTAAGTTTGCCTGTGTTGGTAGAGAAATGGCGTGCCAGGGGCTGTTGCTCACCGAAGGAACTTGACTGCAACTGGCGCAAAAGAGGACAACTGCCAACAATATTGCAATTTGTTTCAGCTTTCTCACAAATAAATTCATACTATCTAGAACTGGTGCGTGCAAATCTTCTACTATACGAGTGTTAATCCAGCGAATGCGGCGGGGATTCGCTTCATCTGTTGCAAGCTGAGGCTGGTTTTATTGCAAACCATAGAGACTGATAAAGAACAAGAAGCCCAAGGCTAATGCCCCAAAAATGAGAAGATTCTTCTGTCCTGGGGTTAAACGGTTAACGCCTAGACCATAGCTCAGATTTTCCTTGAATCCAGAGGGGGAGCCTACAACGCCAATGTTTTGAAACTGTGTTTTTCGCACCCCACAAATTGGACAGCGCCAATCTATTGGCAATTCTTCAAAGGATGTCCCTGAGGGAACGTTACTCTTACTATCACCTTTAGTCGGCTCATAAATGTAGCCACAGGCGCGACATTCATAGCGATCTAGTGGTTGGGCATCGACGGCTTGATTGCTCATGGCTCAAGATAAAATTGAGAAGCCAATCTTAAAATGTATGTTAAAAATTATGCCATAAGTAGGGGATTTTCTTAATATTGTTTAGCTTGCCTCTGCCTTGAGGAGAGGACTTCGCTGTCATCCCTCGCTGCCAGTAACCATTGCCTGCTTCGATAGGAGCCTTGACTAGAAAAGCTGAACGGGTCAATCAGAAAACAGTATCGATGATCGACGTTCGCTGCCCCGCCACTAGCAACTTTGGCAGAGGCAGGCGCTTTATAATGTATAAATGTGAAGAAGTAATAACAGCCGTCCTTTCATCTGAGTGGTAGTACAAGATCGTGTTTGTCCTCAGTGGGTATGAGTATTTTTTAGGCTTCTTGCTAGCTTCCAGTCTGGTGCCGATTTTGGCGCTGACTGCCTCCAAGCTCCTGCGGCCCAGTGGTAGTAGTCCAGAGCGGCGCACCACTTACGAATCTGGCATGGAACCGATTGGGGGAGCCTGGATTCAGTTCAACATCCGCTATTACATGTTTGCGCTGGTTTTCGTCATTTTTGATGTGGAAACTGTTTTCCTGTATCCGTGGGCCGTTGCCTTCAATCGTCTAGGTGTACTGGCGTTTATTGAAGCTTTGGTCTTTATTGCAATTCTTGTAGTTGCTCTTGTTTATGCGTGGCGCAAAGGAGCCTTGGAATGGTCATGAAATCTAACGGTAATAGTGATATTGCTGCCTTTGAGGCGCAGCAGAAAGAGAAGATCCTTAACCCGATTGAGCGACCTTCTGTTACTCAAGAACTTTCTGAAAATGTCATCCTGACAACGGTTGACGACCTCTACAACTGGTCGCGGCTTTCCAGCCTGTGGCCTCTGTTGTTTGGAACCGCCTGCTGCTTCATCGAAGTGGCAGCGATGATTGGTTCCCGGTTTGACTTTGACAGATTTGGTCTAGTTCCCCGTTCTAGCCCTCGGCAAGCAGATTTAATTATTACTGCTGGCACGATTAACATGAAGATGGCACCGGCTCTGGTGCGCCTTTATGAGCAGATGCCAGATCCCAAGTACGTGATTGCAATGGGAGCCTGCACGATTACTGGCGGGATGTTCAGCGCTGATTCCCCGACTGCGGTGCGGGGTGTGGATAAGCTGATTCCTGTCGATGTCTATTTGCCTGGATGTCCCCCACGTCCGGAAGCGATCATGGATGCGATTATTAAACTGCGGAAGAAAATCGGGAACGATTCTATCCAAGAGCGGGATCAGTTTCAGCAAATCCATCGCTATTACAGCACCACGCACAAGATGCAAGCTGTAGACACCATCCACGATGGCAAGTATTTACAGTTGGCAACTCGCCAAACTCCGCCGCAAGAGCTGGCGGCAGCGACGGGTATGCCTGTAGCACCAGCACTGTTGACGGCAGAAAAACAGGAGGAACGTCGTGGCTGAAGCAGAATCCCCAGCAGAATCTTCAGGGGAACCCCAAGCAGAATCCCAAATTGTGGAAGCGGGTAAGGTTTCCCTTTGGCTGAAGGAAAACGGTTTTGAGCATCAGGAACTAGAACGCGATCGCAGTGATGTTGAGATCATCAAAGTTGACCGGGACTTCTTGATTCCGATTGCTACAGCTCTCTACGCTTACGGATTTAACTACCTCCAGTGTCAAGGTGGATATGATGCGGGGCCGGGAGAGGAATTGGTTAGCTTCTATCATCTAATCCAAGTGAGCGACAATGCTGACAGACCGGAGGAACTGCGGCTGAAGGTGTTTTTGCCGCGAGATGACGCTAGAGTTCCTTCGGTGTATTGGATTTGGAAGACGGCAGACTGGCAAGAGCGGGAAGCTTTTGATATGTATGGCATCGTCTATGAAGGACACCCGAACCTGAAGCGGCTTTTGATGCCGGAAGATTGGGTAGGCTATCCGTTGCGGAAGGATTATGTCTCGCCTGATTTCTACGAGTTGCAGGATGCTTATTGATTCAGGCAAAAGGCAATTAGTCAAAGAAAGACTTTTTCCGGGTTGACTTGTGGAAAGCACTCACTTTTGATTTGAAGTGGGTGCTTTTTTTTGGCGTAGGAATTAGGTGTAGACTGTATCAAATATCACTTGATTTCTCCTGCGTATTGACATATACTTGAAGAATGGGAATCTGTGCGCCTAGGTAAATTGATTTTTAAGTTAAGTTTGCAGCTATTTGAGTGTAGTGAATACTTAAATTAGCTGGTTAGATAAATAGCGATCGCACCCGATTACTC
>NZ_JACJOQ010000171.1:0-8597 GCF_014695635.1 Coleofasciculus sp. FACHB-712
GGATTCGCACTCCGGAGTTCAGCAAGAGCAGTGAGGGCATCATGCCAGATTCCTTGTTTGGCATAAAGAACCACACGTTCCCGTGGGGTTGCTTTCTGTAACTGACTCATCAAAGTGGCAGAAGGTGCAATCCGCTGAACTGACCCTTCAACCAAGGGCGGAGCATCCGGATCGCAATTAATCATAAAAAACCAACGGTACATCTTGCCCACTTTTAGCGGCGCTACTGTAGCCGGAAGACGCACTTTGACTACACCAGGCTGCTTTTGGGATGCGATGAACTTGGTTTGATAGACATTGTTACCTTGGTCATCCTGTAGGATGAATTCCACAGGCAGGTCGGGTGTGAGCGCATAAGGAATGTAATACCAAAAGGTAGGAGCCTCAGAAGCCGTTAATGCCCATACGGACTCAAAGGTTTTTAAGGGTGAGTTCCCAGATTCTCCTTCATTCAAACTTGTCTGAGTCGCAGGCACCAAGGCAGTCAGAGGCTCCTCGCCGATCGCGGCTGGACACGTACCACGGCTAGCCCCTCCTCGCTGTCGTCCAGCGGGGGCGCTGCGGTCTGCTGGCGGTGGTGGCGCGTTGAACAGCAGGGTGCCGGGGCTACGGCTAGCACCTCCTTGCCGTCGTCCAGTGGGGGCGCTACGGTCTGCTGGTGGTGGTGGCGCGTTGGACTGTACGGTTAAGACTTCTGCGAAAGCAGGTTTTACGGGGATTTGCGTCAAACTGCCGATAAAAGCAACTAGGAAGAGGGTAGGCCATTTGGCACCGCTTGTATTAGGAGACCTCTCCCCCAACCCCTCTCCTGCAAGGCGAGGGGAGTTCGGCTCCCCGTTCCCTGGTAGGAAAGGCTCATGGGGGCTTAGGTTTTTCAGGTGCAAGATATAAGGTTTGGCACGCTGCGCGATCGCTCTGGCAAGGATTATCTGTTTAAAAGGGAACTTCATATAGCTAGTCGAAGGAATTTTAAGGTGAGTGACTATCGTCTAGCTCGAAAGGTTGCATACACGGCTACGCTGGTGCTGCTCGCTACCAAGGCTAGCGCTGGTGGAACCAAAGGCACCCAACAACCGCTTTGTATTAACAGTGCCAAGCATAAACCATACAACAAGATTTGTGCGGCGGCGATCGCTATCCCTAAGTGGACCGGGGACTTCAGATAGCAGACGAACAACCCTCCCAGTAAAGACCAGCCCCAAATCCAAAAAACTTCGCCCCACTGAGGCCACACCCATAATAGCGATCGCCCATCTTTCACTGCACTAATCATTTGACTCACCATTTGCGCTTGCACAAATACTCCCGGCATTTGCTTTTCAGCCCACTGACCTTGACTGTAGGGTGTGAGCCAATAGTCATGAAAACTGTTAGCACTCGTGCCGATCAAAACAATCCGATCCTTGATGGAATTGGGATCGATCTGACCGTTGAGAACTTCTCTGAGGGTCACTCGATCCGCAATATTTTCCGGGGAGCGGTGGGAGCGATAATTCAGCAGCACTTGATGACCCCAGGCATCGGTTCCTTGGTAGCCACCTGTAAAACTCTCCAAAGGCTTAAAAACCACCTTACCCAGTTGCAAGAACCCCTCTGAATTAATTGTCGGTACAATGCCTTCTGCCGCTAAATAACGGAATGCTAATTGGGCGCTGAAGGCGTAGTAAGCCGTACAGGGAGAGGCAGGGTCTGGTTTCAGCGATAACAGATGGCGACGAACCACTCCATCGGAATCGACCATGAAATCACTAAACCCTAAACGTTCTGTTGGGATTTCTGGCGGTGCTGGAATCCCCGGTTCACCCGCCTGGGGATCGCTGACTTTGCAAATACCAATTAAGCGATCGCTTTGGCGTAACCGATTGGCTAAATCTTTCTGACTGGGTAATGCTGGAAAATCTCGATAAATATCTAAGCCAATCGCTCGCGGTTTATACTGCTCTAGTTTCTGCAACAGTTGATTGAGTGCCGGATCTGACAACGACCCACGCCTTTGTTCTGGATTCTGAGCTTGAACATCTGCTTCAGTAATGGTAATCACCAAAAGGCGCGGATCTGGCTTTTCATCGGGTCGCCTGGTCAGTATTTGGTCAAAAGCTTTTAGTTCTAATGATTGCAGCATTCCCTGATGCCGTACCCCCGCAATCAATGATGCGATCGCTACGCTGGCAAGCAACGCTACCCGCAGTTGTCCCCGCCAGGTTTGAGGTTGAGTCTGGGAGGTTCGGGAGGGGGATGGCACAGGGGAATCGAGAATCGGGAATTCTTCTTTCCTCTTCCCAACGATTCCTTGCCAAGTCGGTGGCAACACAGCCGGATTTTGGCAAACGATTGGCAACCACGTCGCGCAAGGAAATTTAGCTTCTAGTCCTTGCAATCTTTCCCGTGCTTCCCGTACTGCTAAATAAAAAGACTCACCACGAGCAAAGGCTTCGAGAAAAGACTTCAAAAATTCTTGTGCAACCTTATCCGGTACGGGTTCCCGCATCACAATAATTTGCGGAATATGTAAAGAAGCCAAATCTTTTGCCAAACCTAACCCATCGCAAGAGTTAAAAATCGCGATTTTCAACCCGCGTTCAACCGCTTTTTTTAGGCCATATTTTAATTCTTCTATTGATAAGCTTTCTGTTTGATTAATATAAATTTGTCCCGTCCCGCCATTTTTCTGGCTGGAACTATGACCCGCAAAAAATAAAATATCCCAGCCTTGTTTCCAAAGCTGTTCGGTTAATTCTTCCCGTTGTGGTTCTACCAGAAATCTGACTTCTGCGTTGGGTAATTGCTCTAATAAAATCCGATCGGCTTGGGTATTAATTCCCGTACTATTCCCCAAAATTGCTAAAATTCTCACCTTCTCGATAGGCGATGAGAGTTGTTCTACACGTTCGTAGACTGGAGCGCTTAAGGCAATTTCGGCTTTTGGGTAGCGATCGCATAATTCCCAAAGATGCCAAGGTAATTTCCGTAGCTGAACGTCTTCAGTTTGGATAATGAACCGAATTTCATCGGCAGGAACTAATTGTTCTAAGAGTTTTTCTCGAATTGCCCGAAACGGCTCTGAATTTAGCCAGACATTTAAGCGATCGCGCAATACATTGGCTGCCAAACTACAGTCATCAATCTTGGCAACATTAGTCGGTTGACTAATTTTTGCTTCTAGTCTGTAGGGCACTCCCAAACGACGATAAGCGGTTGTCCAGATGGTGTAGTGTTGGGGAATTTCTGGAGCGGGAGGTAACATTCCAACGCTTTCTATCGAAGGGCGTTCACCATCGTTCCCAATTTGTAATGAGACTGGGAAACCTTCTTCAAAAGAACCACTCCATAGTTTTATAACAACTAATTTAACCATTTTGACGGTAGGACGATTAGTTTTCAGCAATTAAATGTAAGGGTTGTTTCCAGATAAATGGAAAAATTGCTCTTGGATTACAAGAGGTGTCTCAAGTTTACAAATAATCGCTAAATAACAAAGTCTTCTTGAATGCTGGCATTCCCCAAAGCGACTCTAACGCTAAACTGTTCTCCAGAATTGCCACTAAACTCTAATTGAATGTAATCATCTGCATCTCTTGACTCAGCTTCTAGAAAATTAGAGCCAGATTCATCAAGGACAATCAATTGGAGAGAAGGGGGTAGATAAGCTTGATTACCCCTAGGATGCACCTGAAGAAGAATATTCGTTTTCTCCTCAGATTCTGGATTGATTTCAATAACTAAAGCAACAGAAAGGTCGGCAATCTCTACCCCTAAGTCTATCAATTTTGCTTTGCGAACGGCAGCTTCTGGCTGTTCCAAACTGGGAGCAAGTACATCGCCTCTAAAACTAAAGGCTAGATTTGATTCAGGTGGAGTTAGCAAGGTTTCAACGGTTTGCCAACCGGCTTCAAAAACATTGTTGAACCACTGGCTCAAGTTGGCTTGGGTTCTGCGGAAGGCAGGGGTGAGGGACGATGCAGCCGCTGTAATCGGATGCATTAATTCCTGCAAGCGATCGAGTAAATCTTCAGGCGATCGCAATTGACCGATCGACAACTCTGAGGTAGTAACGCTGGGGGTAAATCCCAACACACTTGCCTGTCGCATCGATTCATCGATTTGAACCATCACATAGCCAATTCGATCTGACCAAACTTCGGGGGGAATGTGGCAGATTTGTTCGGTGCTTCTCAACGGACGACATTCTAAGCGACCAAGTCCCCGCACTTCTAGGTCAGCTACATCAGAACATAAGCGCACGATGGGATTCCAGCTATCACTGGCTGCAAGATTGGTGGGAATCCCCATCATCTGCAAGTAATCATTGACCACACAGACAGATAGGGTATTCAACAGAACTTGCTCTGCTTTGTGCGGCGTCGGCTGCTGAGTGGCAAACTGCTGTGCTATTGTGCGTGCGGCTTGGGTAATCGGTAACGGTAGGGCAAAATCTTCTAGTTCGTGGGGGTTAAAAGTCATGGTTGGGAAGCTCCGTTCTTTATTTATCTTTATTTATAGATATCCCTCCGATTCACCAAATTTACGCAAGCGAGGGATACATTGGCGCTGATAAAAACTGCTCAATGTGGAAATGGGGAGGTTAAATTCCGCTGAAAGCTCTTTCCAACCGGCTTCTGGGGGTAAGCGTCGCAAGATTAACGCTTGAGCATTCACTTCGGGACGACCGGCAATGTGCGTGCGGCGCAACTCCCCTTGAGAATCGGCTTCCACCCACTTTATGATGTCGTCCAACAAGGGGGGAACATCCGGAGTGGCTTCCAGACTATCCACCGGGTCAGTCGTTTCACCGATATCGCCCGACTTTGACCTTTTGGCTTGACCTGTAACGGTTCTCGATTCTTGTTTTTTACCGTCAATATAGAAATCTTGAAGCCGCCGTTTCAGGTAGGTATTCAGCCAGGTGATGACACTGCTGCGATTCGGGTCATAAGCTTCGCCAGTATTTCCTTCACAGATGTTTTGACAGAAATACACCCAGGTCTGTTGCAGTGCATCTTCATAGTAAGGCGTATATTCTTTCCAAAGCTTGTGTGCGATTAAGCGGATCACCCTAGTTAAGTTTTTCTGGCGCTGGGCACTTCCATGCGGGTGCATACAGGCTTCTTTCACCAGATAGCGAAGCTTTGACTCTAGTCCATCCATAATTTGCGATCGCCCCTTCGGTTGATACAGCGCCAATTTTGTCTGGAAGCCTATCTATTTAAGATAACTTTCCTCTTGATGTCTACTCCATACAGTTAGAGATTACGGATTCTCGATGGCTGATGAGTGAGGATTCCGGCAGGTGGCAAGGAAGAACTAGGCGCGTAATTATGCGTTCTTCAAGGATAGCGATCGCTCTGGTTGAAAGTAAATAGCCCAACTGTCGCACGATTCAGTGACACTCATTTGAGCGATCCAAGATATGTTTCAACGTCAAAAGCAATTGTTAACGCCGCTTTGAACAACATTTATCTACAGTGCCAAAGCTGAAAAGCCTATGTAGGAAGGGTTTTCATTTCCTATCTCCCCACTGATCTGAGGCACAACCACCCATATTTGCCAATTTTATGTAAACGTTTGTAACGACCTGCATAATTGGCTCTACTCAGGCTGACAAGTGCATAGAGGTCAACGAAATGCAACGGGGAGATTAACAACCCAACTTCTGGTTTCCCACGCATCATCACCAGCCTCCAGTCAACAGAGCAACGAGCGATGTCCGAAAGCTCTCTAGAAGTGCAACGGCGAACAATAACACTTCTTGAACATACAAACCTTTCGGACATCCGCCACCACCAATCAACCGATTCAAGCGATTGATTGATTCCAACACACCAAACAACACCAATTCTCATCCTTACTAAAGAGCAAAGATTATGGCGATTATCAACGGCACCATTTACAACGACACACTCAACGGCACCGCTTACAATGATTCCATTTACGCCAAAGACGGGAACGATACAGTTTATGGCGGAAGTGGCAATGACTACATTGATGGCTGGTATGGCAACGACAACCTCTATGGTCAAGATGGCAATGACACCATCCTCGGCTACTACGGCGATGACTACATCAATGGCGGCTACGGCAACGACAGTCTCTATGGCGAAGTAGGCAACGACCACATGGATGGCTGGTATGGGGATGACTACCTATCCGGTGGTGCAGGCAACGACACGATGCTGGGCTACTATGGCAACGACAGCCTGTATGGCGGCACTGGCAGTGACAAACTCTATGGCGAAGCCGGTAAGGACTACCTGAATGGTTATGGCGGCACGGTTGGTGAATACGATACCTTGAGTGGTGGCAGCGAAGGTGACACCTTCGTTCTGGGTACCGCTAGTAGTGTCTCCTACCTGGGTGCTGGCTACGCAACCATCACTGACTTCAAGTGGAATGAGGGCGACAAGATTCAGGTCAAGGGCAGCTACACTGACTACACGCTCAATAAGAGCTATGACTTCGGAGGCACCACGGCGCTGGATACAGCAATCTATAAGGGCAATGACTTGATTGCGGTGGTTCAGGATACGACCAATGTTTACGCTTCTGCTGACTTTGTCAGCGTCTAGGTTGACACATCGGGATAACTTGACTCGATAACTTCACCTCCCCTCAGAGACCTGTTTCTCTGGGGGGCTTTTTTCTTTTCTGTTTACGCGATCGCTACCCTTACTTAAACTGTATGGTTGCACAATTTCATGTAAACGTTTGTAACAACTTGCATAACTAGCGCTACTCAGGCTGACAAGTGCATAGAGGTCAACAAAATGCACCAGGGAAAAAACAAAGTAAATTCTGGTTTTCCCAGCAGCATCAACCGCCTCCAGTCGATAGAGCAACCAGCGAGATTCAAAAGCTCTCTAGAAGTGCAACGGCGAACGATAACATTTCCTGAGAATACAAACCTTTTGGACATCACTGACCACCAATCAACCGATTCAAGCGATTGATTGATTCCAACACCCCGACCAACACCAATTCTAAGCAATCCTAAAGAGCAAAGATTATGGCGATTATTAACGGCACCGCTTACAACGACAACAACACCTACAACGGCCCCGGCTATCCTTTCAACTATCACGGTCAGATCATCGGCACTGCCTACGACGATTCTATCTATGCTGGAGCCGGTGACGATATTGTGAAAGCTGGCGCAGGCAATGACTACGTAGATGGTTGGACTGGCAACGACAGCCTCTATGGTGAAGATGGTAATGACACTATCCTCGGCTATGACGGCGATGACTACATCAATGGCGGCTACGGCAACGACTCTCTGTATGGCGAAGCAGGCAACGACCACATGGATGGCTGGTATGGGGATGACTACCTATCCGGTGGTGCAGGCAACGACACGATGCTGGGCTACTATGGCAACGACAGTATGTATGGCGGTAGTGGCAGTGACAAACTCTATGGCGAAGCCGGTAAGGATTCCCTGAATGGTTATGGCGGCACGGTTGGAGAGTACGACACCCTCAGTGGTGGCAGCGAAGGTGACACCTTCGTTCTGGGTACCGCTAGTAGTGTCTCCTACCTGGGTGGTGGCTACGCAACCATCACTGACTTCAAGTGGAATGAGGGCGACAAGATTCAGGTCAAGGGCAGCTACACTGACTACACGCTCAATAAGAGCTATGACTTCGGAGGCACCACGGCGCTGGATACAGCAATCTATAAGGGCAATGACTTGATTGCGGTGGTTCAGGATACGACCAATGTTTACGCTTCTGCTGACTTTGTCAGCGTTTAGGTTGACACATCGGGATAACTTGACTCGATAACTTCAGCTCCCCTCAGAGACATGAATCTCTGGGGGGCTTTTTTTTCTGCTGAGGCAATGACTACCCCTAGCTGAACAATATGAAAGGGACATCAAATGACCCTAAAGAGGGCGGGATTGCACAGGTAAAGTGCCCAAATATATTGCTGTACCTGCCGATTAGCAGAATCATTGTAAACGTTTGTAAAGCTTTGCAAAACTACTGCACCTGTATCTGACAAGTCTATAGCGGTTCCTTTAGAACCCAATCTCATTGAGACCGCAACCAGGGTACAAACCTCGATCTTCCCGGAAGGTATAAACCAATGAAGGCGCAGTGGAAAAGAGTATTCGTTAAAACAACTGTTTGGCTAGTTACTGAGATTATTCTGAACCTCTTGGGACTCGATAACCTAGCTGATTACAACGAATTTATTCTTGAGCAAAAGAAAATGATGGCAATGAACCATTTATTTGCGCCAACTCTCACTAATAAACTTTGCCTCTATTGGCTTGATTGTGACTCTGCATTCCAGATGCCACTGGGCTTAGCACCTAAATTCTAAGGAACCTAAAGACAATAGAAGTTAAGAATATTAGGCAATTCTACATTTTGAGAATAAATTTTGGGTTAACGAGTGCCATTGATTTATAGAAATTATACTACCAATCTAAAGGTAGAGCGGTTGGCCAATTGCAGGCAAAATTCAGTTGTAAAAATAAGCTAAGAAGGTATCAATAGCTAAAATAAATGCTTTATATTGTTAGTAATTAGGGTAGAGTAATTTTAAAGGATTTTGAGCTGTTATGCTTTCGATTTCTAATGCTTTGCATCGCCTAA
>NZ_JACJOQ010000172.1:0-2806 GCF_014695635.1 Coleofasciculus sp. FACHB-712
CTGGGAACGGGAGATACGATTTCGGCGTTGGTTGAGCGTTTTCCAGACTTGAGTTTTCAAAGCGTCATTGACGCGGAAGGAAACATCGTGGCACCCCTATTAGGGAAAATATCTGTACTGGGTCTGACTCTGGAAGAAGCCCAGGAAAAAATTCGCTTGGGATTAAACCGCTTTGTCATCGATCCCGCCGTCACTGTAACGCTGGCAGGTCAACGTGCAGCCCAAGTTACTATCAGTGGCGAAGTCGTTAGACCTGGTTTCTACACCCTGGCTCCTGGCGCTCAACTTTCTGCGGCATTGCTAATCGCTGGCGGCAGCACTAATCTCGGAGATCTGCGATCGGTTTTGGTGCGTCGCGCCCGGATCGATGGCTCGACAATTGAGCAACGGGTTGATTTGTTTACGCCGCTGCTAAATGGACAGTCACTCCCCAATTTACGCTTACAAGATGGCGATGCAGTAGTCATCCCGAAGCTAGAAGTTGCCACAGAGCAAAACTACGATCGCTCGCTAGTTTCTCGTTCTACTGTGTCTCAGCAGCAGATCAATATCCGAGTTTTGAGCTACGCTGGTGGGGGAATTGGTAGTATTAGCTTGCCCAACGGTAGTACATTTGTTGATGCTTTAAGCGCGATTGGTCCTAGTCCAGATACTTCTAACCTGCGAAATATCGCCCTGATTCGATTCGATCCCGAACGCGGCAAAGCAGTGACTCAGAAAATAGACGGGAAAGCAGCGCTACTGGGAAACATTGCTCAAAATGTCCCCCTAAGGAATAACGATGTCATTGTGGTGGGTCGTAACTTGGTTGGTAAGATCACTTATGCCTTGAGTACTTTTACTCAACCCTTTCGGGATATTTTGGGATTTCTACTATTTTTTGACCAGCTAAGAGAAAGTGCTACCGATCTGTTTGGTCCAACGACTGATAGTAACAATAACTCCGACTAGAGAAGCTGGTAATAAATGCTACCTGAAACCAAAAATATCTAAGAAAATAAATGTTAGAAAATATCGAGCCAAAGCAGCAAAATAAGAAAAATATTTAGCGTGAACTTTTGATTTCTACTTGTTTCTACTCCTGATTTCCTCATTAGCCCCTAGGCCCAAAAACGACCATGACTCCTCCTATTGTTAAGCGTTATCTGATCGCCCTAGATCAACATAAATGGATTGGATTAGCTGGTTTTACTATCATTGTCGGTGCGTCAGCCGTCATGGGTATACAACCAGCACCAGCTCCTGTTTTCAAGGCCACAGGGGTGCTGGCTTATAACGGGCCGATTGCACCATTTTCAACGACGACGCAAGCGATTCAAAAGCAGGGTCAAGAGCTGAATGAGGATACGCTGCTAGCAGAGAATGTGGTCAAAGCAGCAGCAACGCGGGTGAAAGCAGACACAGCACAAATTGCTAAAAATGCGAAAGTAAAGCTGCCGGAGGAGGACGGACCGAAGGTTATTCAAGTTTCCTACAGCGATAGCGACCCGAAGCGAGCGAGTGCCACCTTGGAAGCGCTAATGCAGGGAATGGTGGAACAGAGTCGTTTGATTAACAGCTCCCGGCTACGAGCGATTATTGACTCTATCAGTGCCCGGTTATCTCCTGCTGAGATGCAACTTAAAGAGGCGCAACAGAGACTAGAGCAGTATATTCGCCAGGAGGGACCCGCACTGGTTGCCGCTCAGGATGGGAGGACACTGGGTGCAATTTCTGGCAGCCAAGAGCAGCAACGTCAGATTCAGATGACTTTGGAGGGAATTGACACTCAAATTCGCAGTCTACAAAACAAGTTGGGTTTGACGGCGGCTGAAGCTTACACGTCTTCTGCCTTGAGTGCTGACCCAATTATTAACAGCTTGCGATCGCAAATTCATCAAACTGAAACCCAGCTGCAAATTCTCAGCCGGGATTTGCGGCAAGAGCATCCTCAAATCATTCAGCTGAAAAAACAGCTAACAGCCTACAACGAACTGCTATCGTCGCGAGCATCGGAGGTAATGGGTGGAGGCGGTGTAGCAGCGCCCTTGCCCCCCAGCCAAATTCGCAGAGACAGCAGCCTCGACCCCACGCGGCAAGGTATGGCAAACACGCTGGTAGCTTTACAAACCCAGCGCGAAACCCTGCAACAGCAACTACAGGCTAGTCGCAAAACCGAGCAGCAACTCCGTGCTGAATATGTAAAAATCCCCAATAAACAGCTGGATCAAGCCCGACTACAACAGCAGGTTCAGCTCAAACAAGGTCTGTACGATAAGATGCAGGCGGCATTAGTAGATGCCAAAGCAGCAGAAGCCGAGACGGTCAGCAGTCTTACCATTGCTCAACCGCCACAAGTTGCCGCTAGCGAGCAGAAGAGTCAAAGCTTACCGTTAACGGTAGCTGTGGGAGCTTTGGTCGGAGTATTAGTGGGTGGCGGATTGATTTTCCTGTTAGCGATGCTGGATGGCACGTTCTACACGGTCGAGGAAGTGCGGGCAGCACTACGACAACGGGATGTGCTGGTGCTGGGTGAAGTGCCTTTCGTTGTCCTCCAAGATCCGCAATTGGGCGAAACGCCGGTTCTGCTCCAACAGGATTCTGTTTATCACGAGTATTACGAGCGCTTCCGCAGCAATCTGCGGCGAGCCAGCGAGCAACCCTTGAAAGTAGTGTTATTGACCAGCACGATTAGCCAAGAGGGTAAGACAGTTAATGCTTATAACCTTGGAATCGCATCGGCTTGTGCTGGCAAGCGCACTCTAGTGATAGAAACTGATTTGCGATCGCCTTCTGAGTCCAAATTCCTGAAAGTCTCTCCCGATCC
>NZ_JACJOQ010000173.1:0-5174 GCF_014695635.1 Coleofasciculus sp. FACHB-712
TCGGTTGGGAAATGCCGGTGGCAATCCGGGCGCTAATATTGGGCATTCCCGACGAAAAGATGTTGCAAGATTGGTCAGGGGTGGCTCAGCAAATCTTGCGAGAAGATAATTTGAATGCGGCTGATATCGGCACGAAGCTCGATTGTATCCGGGATGAGTGGATTGATAGGGATTTAGAGGGTTGGCTAGCCTTGCATCGTTTCTATCCAGGTGTTGTTGAAAAAATGCATCGAATGGAATCGGAGAAGGCATCGCTTCCAGATACACCTATCCAAACGTACATCGTCACTACCAAAGAGGGACGCTTTGTCCGCCAGTTGTTGCAGCAACAGGGTATCCAACTACCCGATCGATGCATTATTGGGAAAGAAAATCGGCGTCCTAAGTACGAAATTTTGCGCGAACTCAGCAGCGATTCGTCGGTTCACCTTTGGTTTGTGGAAGATCGCTTGAAAACTCTGCAAACTGTGCAACAGCAACCAGACCTCAATGATATCAAGCTGTTTCTTGCCGATTGGGGCTACAATACTGCTGCTCAACGAGAGTCGGTCGCGTATCAGGAGCGAATTAAGCTTTTATCTCTGTCTCAGTTTGCTCAAGATTTCTCGGCTTGGGCTTAGATGAGAAAAGGGAACCCAAGGTTAAGGGATGAAGAAGTATCAAGTGTAAATTATAAATTCATCCCGATCGCCTTGATGTTTCATGCTTTAAGCTGAGAGCTGATAGGCGAAAAGCGGATAGCTGACTATGCTTGACCTAACCAAACTCGCGCGGCAAATGCAGGGGATTAGTCAACACCTGACGGTAGAGGCTGCTGCCAGTCGCCAACGCTTGGAACGCGCCCAGCACTTACTGACGCTGGCTCAAAAGTCTCAGGCAGATTTAGTACATCTGCAAGAAAAGTGGCGCGATCGCTTGGGGTTTGCAGCAGCCGCACCCATTGAATCTCTAAGCACTGCCATTGACCTTCCTACCCCTCCGGCTGTCCATACGATTATTGCTACAGACGGGTCTCAGATTGCTCCGAGTCACCACGAAATTGCCTACTGCTATCTGATTAATGTGGGTCGGGTGGTGCTGCATTACGGACAAAGCTTGTATCCGCTCTTAGATAGCCTGCCAGAAGTCTTTTATCGCTCGGAAGACCTATATATTTCCCGCCAGTGGGGAATTCGCCCTGAGGAATGGATGGGCTATCGACGCACGGCTTCGGAGGCGTCTGTATTGGCAGAATTGGCTGCTAGCTGGATTAACCGACCTTCACAAGTCACGTCAAGACAGGGAAACGGAAACAGAAAATCGGAAATTCCATCTTCAATTCCCGATCCCAAATCCCCAATCCCTGCCCTAGCAATGGTAGATGGATCGCTAATTTATTGGTTTCTGGAGCAGTTACCAGGAGAAGCCCGCGACCATATTTTGCCTCCGATTCTGGAAGCTTGGGATGTTCTACGCGATACGGGGATTCCAATTATGGGCTACCTGAGCGCTTCTCGCAGCAGCGAAGCACTGAACTTCCTGCGTTTGCCAGCCTGTCCGCATCCAGTTCCCGACTGTATGACTCATTGTCCTGGTCAGTTTGACCGGGCACCCTGCCAGGTTTTCGATCCCTTGCGGGATACTGCCCTCTGGGCGTCTCAATTGCAGCCCGGTCAACGCAGCCCTCTATGGCGCAGTTCTGCACGAATTCTGGAGTTGTACGGTGCCCATCAAATCTACTTCTGCTACGTCCACGTCGGGACTGAAATTGCTCGTGTGGAAGTTCCCGCTTGGGTGGCGGAGAATCCAGAGAAGCTGGATGTTTCGCTCAGCTTGATGTTGGCTCAGGTGCAGAAGGGTTATGGCTATCCGGTGGCGCTTGCAGAGGCACACAATCAGGCAGTTGTGCGAGGGGGCGATCGCGCTCGTTTCTTTGCCTTACTCGAACAACAAATGATTAAGGCTGGTTTGAGAAATGTCGGGACTTCCTATAAAGAAGCCAGGAAGCGCGGTAGTATCGCCTGATGGCATCTCTCAAAAGGACGTTGGCTCGTCTGCCAGGGTCTCAATTAATAAATTCATCTGCTGTTGCCGCTCTTGCAGAAAGATTTCACATTGGCGCAAGTATTCTACCGCAGCGGTAAATTCTTCAAAAACATCGGCAAGTTCTAGTTTTCCGGCTTCAATTTGCCGAATGATCCCTTCAACTTTGGCAACCGTCGCTTCGTAGTTCCAATCTTTCGGAAATTGGGTATTGACGCGGCGATCGCTTGAGCCGTCGGTGGTGCTGGTGGGTTTGCTCATAAAAAATCCCCGTATCGCGTGAAATAGCTACTCCTTGCTATTTATAATTTCACTAATTTTGACTTTAATTTGTCCTGTGCCCAGCTGAACTTGTAGTTCCTGTCCGAGTGCCAGTCCTTCGGTGGAACGCGCGATCGCACCATCTTGTTGTCGGACTACGGCGTAACCTCGTTGCAGAACGCTTTCAGGATCAAGCGTGGCTAGCTTTTGTCGGAGCATCTGACAGTGTTGGTTTGCCTGTGCTAAATGTCGCGCCGTTCCTTGTAACAGTTGTTGACGTTTCCAAGCGATCGCTTGTTTTTCTTGGTGAATTTGTCGGTCTAACGGAATCCGCCCCAAGCGGCTTCGCACTCTTTGCAATTGTGTTTGAGCGTTTTCCATGTGTTGATTTACGGCTTCAGTCAAGGCGAGGACACGTTCCTGGTGTTCTGCGTAAAGACTTGCCAGTTCTGGAACCACTTGTTCGGCGGCGGCGGTGGGAGTGTGAGCATAAGCATCGGCAACTAAGTCAGCCAAAGATTCATCTCGCTGATGACCAATGCCAGTAATCACGGGAATCGAACAATTTGCGATCGCTCGCACTACCCGTTCATCATTGAAGCAAGCTAGCTCCTCAACCGCACCACCCCCGCGCGACAAAATTAAAACTTCAGCGCGACCATCCCGTTCCACTCGCTCAATCGCCGAGACAATCAATGCTGGGGCTTGTTCGCCCTGAACTAACGCCGGTGAAAACAAAACTTGCAAACCCGGATAACGTTGCTTGAGCGTGCGTTGAATATCTCCCCAGGCAGCAGCTTGCGGCGACGTGACAACAGCGATGGTTTGGGGATGAGTGGGGAGCGATCGCTTGCGTTCTGGATCGAACAATCCTTCGGCCTCCAACCGATTTCGCAGCTGGCGATAGCGCAATGCCTGTAACCCCTCTCCCGCTGGTAGCGCCTGCCAAACAATCAGCTGGTACTGTCCTCGCTGGGGATAAACTCGGATACTGCCCAAAACAATCAACTGCTCTCCTTGCACCGGCAGCTGCATCAGCTTATTTAGCTGACTGTTCCATATCACACAACTCATTGCCGCCTTAGCATCCGGATCTTGCAGGGTGAAGAATAATCCACTGCGATACTGAGAGGCGCTGGAGACTTCACCTGTCACCCAAACTTGCTGTAGTTGTTCATCCTGCTCTAACAGCAGTTGCAAATAAGACGTTAACCCAGCCACCGATACAGCTGTATCTGGAACCAGCTGATTGGAAAGATAATAGTTCATCGCCGAAAGATAAGGAAAATATAGGAATTGAGGCATCAGGAAACGCGGAGGATGCTCAAATAAGCCTAGATCAAGCCATTTACAGTTTCTGTCTCTAGATTAGCGAGACTCGGCTGCATTCGTTAACTTTTGACAAAACTGACGTGACCAAAGTGGCGATCGCAAATCCCACTTGTTGCTTAAAACAGGCTAGACGTTTATTGACCGATTTTCTCTCTCAGTGTTGGGTAAAAGTAGAACATTTGAACTACAATAGAGATTCCTATCGCGAGCCTTGCCAGGGGGTTCCCCCATCCGTGTAAAGCTTGATGTAAGGGCACTTGCGGCTCTCATTTGTTGCTAAAAGTGATATAATAAAATATCTGAAACTAAAATTTGTCGCTATTTGGGACAATTTTAAGTTTCGGTGCCAATCGTTGAAGTAACCCTAGTTAGTGGAAATTTCCTACTCACTTACAAAGCTAAAAACTTGGTAAACCTGAGTGGGCAAATGGCTAAAACCAGCATTCATTTTGTATCAAAAGGCGGTGGATTCCATCGTTTCTGCCTGTGGAGGCTGTAAGGATGTCTTGCTAGACATTTCTACTATCAGAACCAGCCATCGAAGCAGGAAACTCCAGTCCGCGAGGCGGAGAAGCCCACACAAAAGCAACTTTTGCTAAGTGTGAAAAAAATCTCACCACACCTGATTCTGTTCTTGAGGCATTAATGGCTATCCAAATCACGAACAATCCCGACAAGGACAAAGCCCTGAGCCTGGTGCTAAACCAAATTGAGCGCAGCTTTGGCAAAGGAGCAATTATGCGCCTAGGAGATGCCACCCGCATGAAGGTGGAAACAATTTCCACTGGAGCGCTGACCCTGGATTTAGCTTTGGGCGGTGGCTTGCCGAAGGGACGGGTGATTGAAATATATGGCCCGGAAAGTTCTGGTAAGACAACCCTCGCTTTGCACGCGATCGCTGAAGTGCAAAAATTAGGAGGAGTCGCTGCTTTTGTTGATGCTGAACACGCTCTAGATCCTGCTTACGCAGCCGTACTGGGCGTTGATATTGACAATCTTTTGGTTTCTCAACCCGACACCGGAGAAGCTGCCTTAGAAATTGTCGACCAGCTAGTTCGCTCTGCGGCAGTGGATATCGTGGTCATTGACTCGGTAGCTGCTTTGGTGCCTCGCGCTGAAATTGAAGGCGAAATGGGCGATTCCCACATGGGTTTGCAAGCCCGTTTGATGAGTCAAGCTCTTCGCAAAATTACCGGAAACATCGGTAAATCTGGTTGTACGGTCGTTTTCCTCAACCAGCTGCGACAAAAGATTGGCGTCACCTACGGCAACCCAGAAACAACCACTGGTGGTAATGCCTTAAAGTTTTACGCTTCAGTGCGCTTGGATATTCGTCGGATTCAAACGCTGAAAAAAGGCAACGAAGAGTTTGGTAACCGAGCTAAAGTTAAAGTTGCCAAAAATAAAGTCGCCCCGCCCTTCCGCGTCGCAGAGTTTGACATTATCTTTGGCAAGGGAATCTCGACATTAGGGTGTATGGTTGACCTGGCAGAACAAACTGGGGTCATTACCCGTAAAGGAGCTTGGTATAGCTACAACGGTGATAACATTGCCCAAGG
>NZ_JACJOQ010000174.1:0-4697 GCF_014695635.1 Coleofasciculus sp. FACHB-712
GTGAAGACATCCACCGCACCGGCGTTAAACAGTGCCTCAAACACATAGCCGATGGCTTGGGGACTCAAGTCATCGATTTGGGTTTCCAGCACCGAAATTATTTCTAAAGAGGGGCTTTCGGAAGGCTGAAGGAATCCCGACTCTTGTTGAGAAGCAAATCGCGTCTCCACACCCTCACCAATCCAGAGGCGCAGAATATTGGGAATCGGTAACTGACGGGAACCGGCACCATTTCCAACCCGCTGGATCGTCATGGGGGGTGGAGAACCAAAGCCGGTGGCAAGCGTACACGCGATCGCTGCTCCAGTCGGTGTCACCAGTTCCCGATCGATGCCATTACTATAAACTGGCACCTGGCGAGATTCCCACAGCTTTAATACAGCCGGTACCGGCACCGCTAGCTGACCGTGAGCTGCTCTAACCATCCCGCCACCAGTGGGGAGTGCCGAACAGTATAGTTCGTCAATCCCCAACCAATCCAAGCCCAGACAAGTGCCGACAATATCTACAATGGCATCAGTCGCCCCGACTTCATGAAAATGAACTTCCTCTGGGGGAATGCCGTGAACCGCTCCTTCTGCGTCTGCCAGCCGTTGAAACACTGCCAAACTGGACGCTTGTACTCGTAACGGAAACTCCGCTTCTGCAATCAACTGGACAATTTCTGGTAAATGCCGCGTCGGGGAATGAGAATGAACCCCATCGAGATCGCCATCGCCATCGGGATGCTGATGCTGATGCTGATGCCCACCATTTTGCCGGTGATGTTCGGGGTGGTGATTTGAATCGCTGCGATCGCGATCGCTCAAATCTACGTGAAATTTAGTAGCTTGCTGACCGTTCCGGTGAACGTGTTCGGCTCGTAACTGGTATTCTTGGGAAATTCCCAGCCTCTTGAGCTTTTCTATCAAATAATCTAGGGGAACTCCCGCATCTACAAGTGCCCCCAGGCACATATCACCGGCAATTCCTGTTGGACATTCTAGATACGCTAGCTTGTTCATAAGGAGTAATCAGGAGTCAGGAAAAATTCTGGATTCTGAATTCTGTAGTCTCAGTTCTGGATTCTGCATTATGGCGACAATCTACAATATCCATCCTGATACACCGCAAACTCGTGGAATAGAACAAATAGTAGGTGCCCTAAGAGCAGGCGCTGTGATGCTATATCCCACTGATACTGTCTACGCGATTGGCTGTGACCTAAATGTCAAGTCAGCGGTGGAGCGTGTGAGGCTCCTTAAGCAGCTATCTAATGATAAGCCCCTGACGTTCCTGTGTCCGTCTCTGTCCAACATTGCCCAATATGCCATCGTCAGTGATGTCGCTTATCGGATTATGAGGAATTTAATTCCTGGGACTTACACGTTTCTGCTACCCGCCACCAAATTAGTGCCGAAACTGGTGATGAGTCCTAAGCGCAAAACGACGGGTATTCGGGTTCCGGAGCATACAGTGTGCCAGTCGCTGTTGCAGGCATTAGGCAATCCGATTATTTCCACCTCAGCTCACCTCGTGGATGAGAATGGCAACGCCCCAACCCTAGGGTTGGAGAAGGCAAAATTGTTTGACCAGCTAGACAAGCTAGTCGATCTGATTGTGGACATTGGCTCGGAACCAGGAGATGGGGTTTCCACAATTTTAGATTTGACAGATGAGGAACCTGTCATCGTCCGGCGCGGTCTGGGATGGGAGGCTGCAACGGCTTGGGCGACATCGGTCAGTTGATTTTAGATGAAAGATTAAAGATTAAAGATTGAGTTAAAGCTTTTACATCCAAAATCCCCAATCGCTAATCTAAAATCCCTTTGCGAACTAAAGACAATTAACTACAGCCTCGGCACTAGGGAATTCGGACGATAACCCTACCAGCAATCCACTTCCTGGATTGTCCACTCAACACCAGCTCCTACCGCTTTGCGACAACACTTGTGCGTCGATAGTTTGAGGGGCGCAAGCCCAGATACAGCAAGGGTTAGTGCTTCTTTTAGGTCAGATGGAATGGGGAGAGAGCGTAGAGATGACCCATAGTGAGCTGAGAGTAGTAACACACCCGCTGTCCGGTGTCTAACAATCAGCCCCTACAGTCTATATATAGAGAGTTGAGACGGTCAATCGCAGGCGCTGCCTGAAGGGAGACAAAACTTTTGAACCGTTCTCAGTGGCTCTTGTTGACTTTGAATACTGTCGCTACCAGGGGCTTTCACCATGACAACTATTAATTCTCTCAGCCAATCTTCTGAAAATCTATGCCACTCGACCGAGCAACTGTTGGGAATCGACGTGGAAACGATGACCGGCCTGTTGTTAGAGGAATTGCGGACTGAAATCAAAACGACGTCATTGCACGTTCAGGCGATCGCTAACCGGATCGCTCTAGAGGTACAGCGGATTTGCAGCAAGAGTCCGCGCATCCAGACTTCTGGCGAGGTTCGCTCTTGGCAGTTAAATCTGGGACGGCATCGGTTGCAAAAGTGTCTGTCATACTACCGGCTGGGTTCTAAGCGGGGTCGGGTTGAACTGCACAGCAACCTCAGCGCGATGGTTTATCGCTATGTAGTGTCGCCCAACTCTCAGTTAGGTTTTCAAGCCCGCTACAACCTGATTGAGGACTTCTTGCAAGAGTTTTACGCCGAGTCAATCAAAGCTTTCCGGCGGGAAAATGAGCTGACAATAGACTACACTCCCCGCACTCAACTGGAACTGGCGGAGTATATGGCATTCAGCGAACAGTATGCCAAGCGTCGCATCAATTTACCGAATGGCACCAGCCAGCAGCTGATTGTGTTGAGGGCACAGGGGTTTGCTCGCCGCCAGCCTGCTGAGACGAGCATGGATATTGAGAAGGCGATTGAGTTTCCCAGAGGTGAAGATGCGGACACGCAAAGTCGGTCAGCGGCGATGCACCAGCTGCGATCGCAATTGGTTGCCGATACGATTGACCCGGCGGAAGCGGTATTGCGCGATCGCGTCGTCGCTGAATTGATGGAATACCTGCAAGCCCAAGGTCAAGAGGACTGTGTCAATTATCTGGTTTTAAAGCTGCAAGACCTCTCCGCACCAGAGATTGACGAAATCCTGGGTTTAACCGCACGTCAGCGCGATTACTTACAACAGCGCTTTAAGTACCATGTGGAAAAATTCTCTCGTCAAAATAACTGGAAGCTGGTACATCAATGGTTGGGAGCCGATCTCGACCAAAAGCTGGGACTCTCTTCTCAGCAGTGGGAAGCGTTTTGGAATCAACTTTCTCTGGAACAGCAGCAGCTATTGCAGTTAAAACAAGCTCAAGTCAACGAGCGGGAGATTGCTCAAACACTCGGATGCACGCCCAAACAGTTACAAAAGCGCTGGACTCAAGTGCTGGAAATGGCTTGGAAAATCCGCAACCAAGGAGATTTATGACTAATGAGTTTCGAGTGTTGAGTTAAGATAATTCTCTTAATTCAACACTCATCACTCATCACTTTCCTCTAACCCCACTGGAATTTCCCCGGAATAGAATAGGAACGGGAATCGAGCAAATGCTCCGCCTGACCGACTGCAACAACTTGTCCTGCTGCCAAGATTACTAAACAATCGGCGAGTTCCAGGGCATCGGCTCGTGAATGAGTCACCAGGACAACCGGCAAGTTAAATTGACGTTGAATGGTTTTCAACTCGGTTCGGAGGGTTGCTCTCAAATCATCATCGAGGGCGCTGAAAGGTTCATCAAGAAGCAGAATTTTGGGGTAGGGAGCTAAAGCCCGCGCGATCGCTACTCGTTGGGCTTGTCCACCAGAAATCTTCTGCACGGGTTGATGTACTAGATCCTCAAGTTCTAACAAATTTACCAATTCGCGAACGCGCTGCTGCCGCCGGTGCCGTTGCCAGCGGTTGAGAGCAAAGCCAATATTTTCCGCTACGTTCAAATGCCCAAATAAGGCGCAGTTTTGGAAGACATAACCGACATTTCGCCGGTGCGCTGGCAAGTTCAGACGCTCTTTAGTATCCAGGAAGATTGTTCCCGCCACTTCAATCCGGCCCCAGTCCGGACGCAACAACCCTGCGATCGCTTGTAATGTCGAACTCTTGCCACAGCCAGATGGCCCAAATAGAACGGTTAAGCCGCTAGAAACTTCAAACTGAATATTTAAATGAAACTGCCCGCCAATGGTCGCCGACTTAGGCAGAAAATTTTTGCCAAAGGCGACTTTCAGCATGGAATACACATCGAATGTCCCAACGCAATTCCTCTTTAGTTTTGTTAGGGTATATGTTAACAATTGTCAACGAACGCGCACAGCTACTCGGCGGTTATGGCGATCAATCTTGCTCAATCTTCTGCTTCACCCCAGCCACCAGCCCAGAATACAACAGCACTCAGGCAAGTCTTTGAGACGATTCAGGCTGATAGTTGTCCGCACTCCTATAACTTTCATATGCACACCGTCTACTCGGATGGTCGTTTGTCACCGAGTGCGTTGATGGAACAGGCGATCGCGATAGGTCTTAAAGGGCTGGCGATCACCGATCACCATACGATTGGCGGTTTCAAAGAGGCTCAATACTGGCTGCAAAACACCTACACGAATCCTGATTCCGCCCACTTACCCCACTTGTGGATCGGCACCGAAATCACCTCTAGCCTGCTGAACACAGAAGTCCACATCCTTTGCTATGCTTTCGATCCAGAACACTCTGCGATGAAGCAATAT
>NZ_JACJOQ010000175.1:0-2696 GCF_014695635.1 Coleofasciculus sp. FACHB-712
CTAGCAACGCCTCAAACAGACGCTTCACCCGCGCCTTGACATCATCACCCAGAGAACGTCGCGCCATAGATTAAGTCCAAAGATTTTGCCACAAAGTTTGGGGATAACCCTAAACTTCCCACCTACCCCAAACTGCTTATCGCTTATTATAACTAGCTTTCAGCAGTTGCCCAGTCTGCATTGCTTTCAGCTACAGCCCCAAAAATACCTTGCATTCAACCCCAATAAATACAGGTTGAATCAAGATGAAACTTTCCCCAAAGCAACGCCGAGACATTGTTCTGATTGTTCTATTTCTAATACCAACAGTAATCGGACTAATCAACAACCCATTAGGTATAGTCCTTGATATCTGCTTCCTAATCTGGCAACTGATGGAAGAAGACGACGAATAAAAATGAGTTTTGTGGAGTACGCGATCGCCTTCTTCCCCCTCTTCCTTCGCGTCCTCTGCGTCTTTGCGGTTCATTAAGAAAACGCGATCGCAAAACTCTTACCCCCCTCTCCGTTAACGGAGAGGGGTTGGGGGTGAGGTTTATTTTTATGGAGCTAAGCGGATTCGAACCGCTGACCCCCTCAATGCCATTGAGGTGCTCTACCAACTGAGCTATAACCCCTTACGGTGCTTTATGATTATGCCTTAAAAATTCGCAAGTCGTCAAGTAAAATTTCAGCAACGATAAATTAATAAAACGAACAGGGGTGTTGAGCAAGATGGCTGATATAACCCATGTAGCTGTTCATCAGGAAATATACAACTAGCATGGCGGCTGCGGATAGCGCCACCAGGGTGCCAGCAAGCATTAAAGAGAACTCCTGTTGGTCGAAGGCTTCCTGCATCAGGTGCAGCGACCACGCCACCAGAGCCACATCAAAAATTAAAATACCAACTAACATAATTTACGTTTTGTAACACTTCCTTTATTCTAATATATACAACCGAACAGATTGATGCTACAAAGCCAACCCCGCTTCTTCCAGAAGGAAGAAGTTTCGCTTTTACAAAAGCCGCACCGGCACTTGATGCTCTACGAGATAGTTTTTAATTTCTGATACAGTGAGTTCTCCGTAATGCAGGAGGGAAGCCAGCAGGGCAGCTTCCGCTTTCCCTTCCGTTAAGGCGTCATAAATGTGACTCGTGTTACCAGCCCCACCAGAGGCAATTACTGGAATTTGTACTTGTTCCGCTATAGTGCGCGTAAGCTCTAAGTCATAGCCAGCTTTAGTTCCATCGGCGTCCATACTGGTAACGAGCAGTTCGCCCGCGCCGCGTTGCTCGACTTCTTGCGCCCAATTGATCGCATCGATGCCTGTGTTTTCTCGCCCGCCCCGCACGTAAACATCCCAACCGGGGTTGGTGGGGTCTTGTCGTTTTCGTGCATCAATTGCTACCACAATGCACTGATTGCCGAAGCGATCGCTCGCCCGATCGATCAACTCTGGATCGCGTACCGCCGCCGAGTTAATGCTGACTTTGTCTGCGCCAGCCCTTAACAATTGTTTAATATTTTCTAAGGATTGAATTCCCCCGCCCACGGTAAGGGGGATAAATACCTGCTCAGCGGTGCGATATACCACATCCAGAATGATGCCCCGGTCTTCGTGAGTGGCAGTAATATCCAGAAACACCAACTCATCCGCACCCGCCTGATTATAAGCTTGTGCCAGTTCCACCGGATCGCCAGCATCCTGGAGATTGACAAAGTTAACCCCTTTGACAACTCGCCCCGCTTTCACATCTAAGCAAGGCAGTATTCTTTTTGCAAGCATGACAATCCTCTGGTTCCCCGATGTAATGATAATGAAAGCCTATACACTCTAGACCTTCTGTGTCTTCATGTCTTGGTATTGTTTTTAAAATAAATTTTTAATCATGGCGATAATTTCTTCTAAACAGCAGCCTCAAGAACCCAACGGGCAACCCCAGGAACGCCGAAATCCAGCGGGACGCCGCAAATCTCAGGCAGAGGAAACGGTTGAAGAATTGTTGCAGCCAACGGTGGCGATGGACGAAACCGAGAAGCAGGAAGAAGGTCTGCGACCCCAGCGGCTGGCTGACTATATCGGGCAAAAAGACCTCAAGGGCGTTCTAGAAATTGCGATTCAAGCGGCAAAAGGCAGAGACGAGTCGATGGATCACTTGCTGCTGTATGGCCCGCCGGGTTTGGGAAAAACCACGATGTCGCTGATTTTAGCGACGGAGATGGGAACCACTTGTAAAATTACCTCTGCACCCGCTTTGGAGCGTCCCCGCGATATTGTAGGGATACTGATGAGCCTGAAGCCGGGAGATATTATATTTATTGACGAAATCCACCGATTGAGTCGGATGACGGAGGAATTGCTATATCCGGCAATGGAGGATTTTCGGTTAGATATTACGATTGGCAAGGGTCAAAGTGCGAAAACTCGCAGCTTGCCGCTCCCGCCATTTACGCTAGTCGGAGCAACAACGCGGGTAGGTTCGCTGTCGTCACCCTTGCGCGATCGCTTTGGTTTAATTCAACGGTTACGCTTTTATGAGTTGGATGAACTGATTTTGATTGTGCAGCGGACGGCTGAAGTGATCCAAGCCCCGGTTACACCAGATGGTGCTGAAGAAATTGCGCGTCGTTCCCGTGGAACTCCCCGAATTGCCAATCGCCTTTTAAAACGGGTGCGAGATTTTGCTCAGGTAAAAAAAGTTGGGGAAATTA
>NZ_JACJOQ010000176.1:0-8124 GCF_014695635.1 Coleofasciculus sp. FACHB-712
CGTCCCAAGCTGCGGAATAATCTGAGCGAACGAAACTCTGACGATGGTGTGACGATAATTGGCAATGCTTTACCGGATCTGGGCAGTGCCACCGACGCAGGCAAAAATATCCTGCGGTATAACACTAAATTTGATTTACAAAATAGCAGCTCAAACCAGCTAATTGTGGCGGGAAATCAAATAAATCCCGACAAAGTCAAGGGAAGCGTAAACTTGCTCGATAATCAGCTTCCTCCGACTGACACGGCAGGTGGTGGCGGTACTGGCGGTGGCACTGGCGGCGGTACTGGTGGCGGTGGCACTGGCGGTGGTACTGGTGGCGGCGGTACTGGTGGCGGTGGTACTGGCGGCGGTACAGCCGTTGAGCTAACCGATATTAAAGGTCATTGGGCAGAGACTTTTATTCAGGAATTAGTGAAGCAAGAGATTATCAGCGGGTTTCCTGACAAAACCTTTAGACCTGATGCGAGTCTGACGCGGGCGCAATATGCTGCCTTATTGACCAAAGCCTTTACTCCACCTGCCAAACGAGAAGCGATCGCTTTCAAAGATGTGGCAAACAGTTTCTGGGGTTACGCTGCGATTCAACAAGCCTATCGCGGTGAATTTCTCTCTGGGTTCCCCGATAAAACCTTCAAACCGAACGACAATGTCCAGCGCGTCCAAGTGATTGTCTCCTTGGTGAATGGACTAAAGTTAACCGGGGGCGCTGCCACCGCGTTAAACTTCTTCGATGACCGCACGGGCATTCCTGACTATGCCAAGGACGAGGTCGCAACAGCCGCCCAAAAGCAGCTGGTTGTCAATCATCCAACGCTCAAAAAACTTAACCCCACCCGCGATGCAACGCGGGCGGAAGTAGCGGCAATCGTTTATCAAGCCTTGGTGAATGCTAACCGAGTCTCAGCTATCAACTCACCCTATATCGTGACGGCTTGATCGAGGCTGAAACTGCCTCACCTTGATTAAATGTTTCGATCGGCTTTAGGGGCGAACAGTTGTTCGCCTCTACTTCTCAAATCTACACTGGAGAAACCACGAGATTTACGAGGGTAGACCCGATCTCGTGCAGGGGGAGAACGAAATCTACACTTCCCGTCTCAATGGCGGCGCGAGGCATCTCAAAAAATTCCGATGTACTTTCATCTTGGGCAATCGCGAATCCGCCCATCTTATGAATTGCCTGCACCCCGGTTGCACCATCGCTGCCTATTCCAGAGAGAATAACCGCGATCGCCCGTTCTTTAAAACTCGCCGCCAGTGACTGCAATAGCAAGTCAGCAGAGGGGCGTGCAAAGTCCACGAGTACCGCCCCAGACAGGCAAAAAGCCCCCTCCGGGGTGACGAGTAGATGCTGATTTGGAGGAGCCACGTAGACCATCCCCGGTTTTAATAGCTCTCCTTCTTGTGCCTGCTTGAGTGGCAAGGTCGTAGGGCGATTTAAAGCGTCGGTTATCAAACTGGAGGCAGACTGAATGTCGGGTTTTTGCACCACAATAATCGCTGCCGGAAAGTCCGGGGGGAAGGCAGGCAGGATGTGGCTTAAGGCTCTCAGCCCCCCCTCAGATGCCGCTAGCACCACTACTTTGAAAGGGGAGTGCGGATTTCCATTTCCGTCTGCACTCTCGCCTGATTCCTCACTCTCGGCTAGCCGTACTGTCGCAGGCAATTGACCTTGGAAAAGCCCCTGCCGGATGAAATCAGAGCGTTGTTCCGCTTCTTTAGCTTTTGCTTCATAACGCTGTGCTGACAAGGTTTTGTTGCGATCGCGCGAATACTTCGCCATCTTATACATCAGCTCCGCACGCTCTTCTAGAGAACGGATTGCGGCCCACAGCGCCTCCTCCTGAGCCTGAGACTGCCCCGCTACCAGAGTCTCTGCTGAATAAGCGTGCCCCACGCGACAGCGGTACTGGAGCAATCCTCTCTCATTCAGTTGGAACAAACTCCCGCCACAATCTGGACAAGTAAAGCTTGAGTGGGTTCCAGGCTTTCCCCGTTCCCGTAAAGCGGCTCCATCCACTTCCACAATATCGGTATCCGTCTCAAATTCGCTTTCGCTAGACACAGTGCTGGCTCCTTCCTCTGCCACAGTTTCATGGGCTAGACGCACTAAAGCAGGGGCGATTGACGACAGCGGCAGGATAAAATCAACATCTGCGTGTTCGATGGCGCTCTTTGGCATCCCTGAGAAAAAAGCGTCCGTTGGGTCTTGAACGACTGCCACGCCCCCTTGCCGCTTTAAATCGATCAGTCCCGCCGTGCCATCGTCGAGGGTACCCGACAATACCACCCCGACTACCCGGCGTTTATACGCCCTCCCTGCGGTGCGAAACAGGGGATCGACTGCCGGACGAGCGTTGTTCTCTTTTGGCCCCTGCACCAAGCGGATATATCCGCGCTTCACCAGCAGGTGATAATCTGGCGGTGCTACATAGATTCGCCCATACTCAATCTTCTCATTGTTTTTAGCATGGTCTGCGTGCAAGGAACCATTCAAAAGCTGCGGCAGAATACTCTTACCCCACGCTGGAAAGTGAACGACGACGAAAATCGCAGCCGGAAGATCCGACGGCAAATCAGCGACCAATTGAGTCAAGGCTTCTACCCCCCCGGCGGAAGCTCCAATAACGATAATGTCGTGACCAGGCATTTGCCTCTCCTGATGGAACACTGCGGAAAAATCCATCCGATTGATGGAATGGGGTGAAAACTCTGCTCAATTAGTGATGATTGTACCTACGGCGGTTTTAGCTGAATTTCTACAAGGAAAATGTGCTTGGCGAGAAGCTCTATCCTTCTCTCGCCAAGCATCTTCTTGAGAGAACCACTATTTTCTGCCTTCCCTGTAAAGCTTGCAAGGCAGTGGAATTTTTAAAGCTTTGGCTTACTTATAACTAATGTAACGGCTAGTGTTTCACTCATCTTCTAGCTGGGGAATGAGTTCACTATGAACTTCATAAGTGACCATAAATACAAAAAGCCTTGATGATTTACAGCACTAGAAGCTTGGTACTAGCGGCTGCTTTTTATTAAATTGCGTCTTGAAGCAGCCAGCAGACGTTGCTGCGGATTCAAAATAAATAATTTATAAGTTTTTGCACAAGCGATCGCTTTCTCTTTGCTTTCTCTTTGATGAGATCGGGAAAGTTCCATTACCCTAGAAGAGGCTTTCTCATCCAGTCTGAGTCGCAACCAACGCTCTACCCCCAATTTCTTAAATGGTGGAACAACTGAAACCCCGCTATTCTGTTGCTTGGATTAATAAAATCGCTGAAGTGCCGCAAGCCGAGTGGGACGCGATCGCTCTGCCGTTGAAAACGCCTTTCCTAGAATGGGATTGGCTCAACAATATGGAAACTTCTGGTAGCGTCGGCGCTAAAACGGGTTGGCTACCCACTCACCTAACGATATGGCGAGACAGGCAGCTAATTGGGGCTGCACCGCTTTATCTGAAAGGGCATAGTTATGGTGAATTTGTATTTGACCATCAGTGGGCAGATTTAGCCCAACGCTTAGGGGTGCAATACTATCCAAAATTGCTGGGAATGTCTCCGATGACACCAGCGGAAGGCTATCGCTTCTTAATCGCCCCTGGTGAAGATGAGGATGAGCTAACCGAGCTAATGGTGGAGGCGATTGACCATTTTTGCCAAAAAAATCGGATTAGTGGATGTCATTTCCTCTATGTAGACCCCGAATGGCGACCGATTCTGGAACGACACGGTTTTACGCCGTGGCTGCACCATAGTTTCATTTGGCAAAATACGGGCTTTAATACGTTTGATGATTACCTGGGGGCTTTTAACGCCAATCAGCGCCGTAACATCAAACGGGAACGCAAGGCGGTAGAAAAAGCCGGTTTGCAAATCAGAACCCTGACGGGTGATGAGATTCCAAAGCCGCTGTTTTCGTTAATGTATGACTTCTACGCCGATACGTGCGACAAGTTTGGCTGGTGGGGAAGTAAGTATTTAACTCGGCGATTTTTTGAACAGTTGTATCCCCAGTATCGTCATCGAGTGTTATTTGTTGCCGCCTACGACGAGGAGAATGACCTGCACCCCATCGGAATGTCTTTTTGCCTCACCAAGGGCGAGCAACTATATGGGCGTTATTGGGGCAGCTACCAAGACATTGACTGTCTGCATTTTAATGCCTGCTACTACGCACCAATTGAGTGGGCGATCGCGCATGGCATCCAAAGCTTCGACCCCGGTGCTGGTGGACGTCATAAAAAACGTCGCGGTTTCCCAGCTACTTCCAACTACAGTATGCATCGATTCTATAATCCGCGTTTGGGTCAAGTTCTGCGGACTCACATCCATCAAATCAACGAAATGGAGCAACTGGAAATTGATGCAATTAACCAGGAGTTACCTTTTGCCCAGCGCGATGAATAAAACAACCTTAAGAGGCACGAAAGCTCTGGAGAAATAGAGGAACGAACTAAACTTGAGATAGGCTGTAAGCCTGTTTACAGTGTCGATTGTTTAGAAATCTCTTGATTTTTATGCCTCAAACTGCTCAAGATTTAGCTGCCCTTGATGACCAGCTTTCCAAACGTTATATTCACCTCGATCCGGCTGGATATTTCATCATTTACCTGGATCGGGAAGCGGGGCTAATTTGCGCTAAACATTTCACGAATATCATTAACGAACGCGGTTTAGCAGTCGATCCCGAAACTGGCAAACCCATCCCGGTGCGAGGCAAGGTAGAACGTACCCACACCGCTGTCTATAGTGGCAGAACAGCTAAAGAGCTTTGCATAAAAATTTTTGAGCAAACTCAGTCCGCCCCACTCACCATGCTGGATCATGCCGCTTATTTGGGGCGCGAATTTGTCAGGGCTGAGTTTGCTCTAATTAACGGGCAGGAGTACGTTCAAGACTAGCCGGAGAAGCCTTGATAGAAAAAGTAAGTCACCATTGGAATGACAGTGGCAGCGAGCAGTAAGCCAACCACCCAGATAGTCGCGTTGCCAGTGTCGGTTTCTTCTGCCTTTTTAAAGGTTCTTTCGACGTTAACCGTATCTTTGACTTCCGGCGGACCTGGGTCTGGCTCACCTGTTAATACGGCAATTAAGCGATCGCCTGCATCCGAAAAAGCTTGATTGTATTTGTCGCCTTCCCGCAGTGGCACCAGCACGGTTTCTTCGGCAATGCTCTTGGCGATATCATCGCTCAAGATAGACTTTACCTTTTCACCTGTGCGAATAGCAGTGTTGTTCGTAACGCTATCAATCACCAGTAAAATTTGATTCGCTTGCGCTTCTGGCGTGGGAAACCATTTTTCAAACAACTGATTGGTAAAACTTTCCACTGTTTCGCCATAATCGAGGTGGCGGATGGTCACAAATCGGACTTGATTGCCTGTGTCGTTGGCTAATTTATCCAACTCGGTGTTAATTTGACCTTCGGTAAGGCGACTGAGAATTTCAGCTTTATCGAGAATCCAGTTGCGATCGCCTGCGGCTAGATTGGGAATTTGATAAACGCCTGTAGCATTTACTGGCGCTGCGATTAGCTGAGTAGCCAGAACCATCAGGGCAATGGCTACTATCAAGCGCGTCTGGAATTTTATTCGGCGAAAGACTTGAGTGAGGAATTGTCTCATTGGATGAAATGACAAAAATGACTTTTTTCAAAAAATACTACACAAACTCCCCGAAAACTCACTTTCGGTGAAGCGAACGTGTTAGTTTTTAAAAATAGCCTTTTTTCGGTTATATCGAAAGTGAGCGCGATAGGTTAGCAAAATAATCAATAAAATCGCTCTGGGTGGTATCAGCTATGAGTTCACCAGAAATTTACAGGGGTTGGCTAATTGAAGCACGACCAGTATTCTGCGTTCAGGTTTGGAGTGCTGGTGGAGAATGCCTGATTCCCGTCCATAATGCCAAAACTGAGGCAGAAGCACTGGAGTTGGCGAAGCGTTGGATCGACCTGCAAACAGCACCAGAAAATCCTCAGCCCAACTCGTTCGATCCATTTTCCAATGAGATTGACTACGACGATGATATTCCGTTTTGAGCGATCGCATCCTTTGAGTAATCTCATCGCACTGACGCGAGCCTAGAAATCAATTTCGACGAGAAGCTAAAGTAAGCTAAAGCTTACTGGTAAGCGGTTGAACCCGTTTCAACAGATGTTAGCTTTTAGCCCATTTAGTTCGGGGCTGTAGTCCGCGACTTGCTCTTGGCAATGGAAAGAGAGCGATCGCATCTAGAGTGGCAAAACTCGGTTCGCTTCAGTAAAGAGAATTGAGCCACTAACAAAGCGATCGCATTGTCTTAATTTTTATGTAAAAAAATTCATAAAATTTAAACTACTTAAATCAAAAAATGACCCAAAAGTTAATGCATTTTTGGCGATATATTTGGGAACTCTAAAAATAGACAAGTTATCTGTAAGTGAATCTGGAGAAATCCTATGGATGCACAAGAACTGAAACAGCGCTATGAAGAAGGACAAAGAGATTTTAGCGGCGAAAATCTTATAGGAATAAACCTGGAAAGAGCCAATCTATGCGGGTCAGACTTTTCAGGAGCCTATCTATCAGCGGCAAACCTTAGTCGCGCAGTCCTAATCGGAGCAAACTTCAGTGGAGCCTGCCTGCATCGAGCCGATCTGAGTTTTGCCAAAGTCAACGAAGCACGATTCATCGAGACAGACTTGACAAAAGCCAACTTAAGAGGAGCTGTCCTCGTTAAGTCGGTGCTGGTCGGAGCAAAACTAAGTGGTGCAATCCTGACATCAGTAAATCTGCGTTTGTCAAACTTGCGCGGAGTTAACCTGTGCGGTTCGGACCTGCGGGGGATAAACTTGCGGTCGGCTAACTTGGTGGATGCTAACCTAAGTTGGGCAAATCTGAGTGGAGCCAGATTGAGCGGCGCATTGCTGCGAGGAACGATACTCAACGGCGTACACCTGAGAGGAGCTTACTTAAATGGCGTCGATCTCAATGGCATAGACTTGGATGGCGTCAACCTCAGCGAGACCAAACTGAATGGAGCGAATCTGAGTGGTGCCAACCTAGCAGCCACAAATCTGTCTGAAGCCCAGATGCGTGTAACGATTCTATCTAGAGCAAATTTGCACGCATCCAATCTAAATCACTCCTCACTTGCCAAAGCAGACTTATGTGAAGCGAACTTAAGTAAGGCAGACTTGAGTCAAGCCAATTTGAGTGAAGCTGACATGACGGGAGCAAACCTGAATATGGCAAGCTTGCGTGAAGCCAACCTAAGTGAAGCAAGTTTGCGGGGAGCCTATTTGTGGGGAGCTAACTTGAATGTGGCAGAAATGCGTGGAGCCGACTTGACTGGTGCTAGCCTACGGGGAGCCTACCTGGAAGACTCTGATTGGCAACAAGCAATCTTAACGGGTGCAATCCTCCCTGATGGCACAGTCCACGAATAAGTTATCTGGCGGGCATCCTGGGCGATACTTCTACCATTTGTATCTGTGGCTACAACATGAACTAAAGGGTAATTGGTAATTGTTTTCTCGTTACAGCTCATGAGCATTTATTTGTAGCAGGCATTTATAGAAAAAATGGTTTTAACACTCGAAGCGATACGCGCTAAGCGTATCGCTGCAATTCTATGTCGGTGCTGTTAATTGTAGGTTCTCGTTTCCAGGCGTAAGAAACGAGAAATTTTTTTGGGAAATTGGAGAGAGTTTTTGCAATTTCTTGGTAAAACTACAGTTACTTGAGCGGATCGTGACCCCAATTCATCAGTGAGTAGCGCCAGCGCGTGTGTTCTATATCGCCTGACGGCTGCTGTGCGCTGTGGCGGTGGACGTAACTAATCACTTTCTTAAGGTGCGATATATCATCTTCGCTGTACTCATCCTTCTTCTTGTGCAACAGCTCGATGATACGCTTACCAGATTTGTGACCTGTTGATTCTTCCTCTCCATCCTTCTGCCCAACAGCTTTAGAATCTTCAGTTTTAAGCCAGGACTCAAGTTCCTGCGGAGTCATGTTAACAACGCTGTGAAACTCGTCGATGGCTGATTTCACATCATTATTCATAATTCAGCATTACTCCTCTTTCTTGAGGGATTCAGGCTTGTGAGCAGCTTCTTTCCCAGTTTTTTCGCTTTCAACTAGATA
>NZ_JACJOQ010000177.1:0-11546 GCF_014695635.1 Coleofasciculus sp. FACHB-712
CGAATCGGATCGTACCCCCAAACATCTCCCGTTTCAATGTGATAAATCCAGGCGTGGAGAGACAGTTTGCCTCGGTGAAGTTTAGCGCGAATCACTGGATAAGTCCGCAGATTTTCGATTTGCGTTAACACGTTCTCAGCAATCGTGGCTTCCAAAAGTTCTTCCCCAGAAAGCCCCGTGTAGTTCTCTCTAATCAGCCGACGTGTCGCTTCTGCGTGCTTTAACCAGTCGTAAACCAACGGCATTTCTGCCTCCAAACCCTCCAATTTTAACAGTCCTTTCATCGCGCCGCAGTGGGAGTGACCGCAGACAACAATTTGCTGAATATCTAAAGCATGAACGGCATATTCAACGGTTGCGCCTTCGCCGCCATTCGTTGCACCAAACGGTGGAATCAGGTTGCCAGCATTGCGGATGACAAACAGTTCGCCGACAGCCGCTTGAGTAATCAAATTTGGATCGATGCGAGAATCAGAGCAGGCGATGAACAGCACCCTCGGTTTCTGACCGTGAGCGAGTTGCTCGAACAATTCCTGGTGTTCGCTGAAGTAGTTGCTTTGAAACTCACGCAGCCCTCTAATCAGTTTCTTCATATAAAGCCAATTTTTACTCTAGCGATCGCGATCCCTTCCCTGTAAATCATAGGATGCGAACCGACACGTCGGCGTTTTGCGATCGCACTTCCTCTCATATAGCAGCACGCCCGCAAGATCGTTCACACTCAAGAAAGACCTTGCTTAACATTACTTAATCTTATCCCCATTCTGTAACGTTCTATTCCTGAACTATGACCACAGCCACGAAACCGTCAACCCGTAAAGCTTGGGCAAATGCGATCGCCCAACCTGCACAAGAATTTCCCCTGACTCCCCTCCCACTCCTTTCCGGCAACATACCGGAAGGTTTGCGCGGCACCCTCTACCGCAACGGCCCAGCCCGCTTAGAGCGTGGCGGCATCCGGGTGGGACACTGGTTTGATGGGGATGGTGCGATTCTAGGGGTGCATTTCAGCGATGCTGGTGCCTCTGGTGTCTATCGCTACGTTCAATCAGAGGGATACCAAGAAGAAGCCAAAGCGAATCAATTGCTCTATGGCAACTATGGCATGACCGCACCAGGCCCCATCTGGAATCAATGGTTCAAACCGATTAAAAATGCCGCCAATACCTCGGTACTCGCTTTGCCGGATAAACTGCTGGCACTGTGGGAAGGCGGCAAACCCCACGCCCTCGACCTGCAAACCTTGGAAACTTGGGGATTAGATAATTTATCGGGACTGAGTGACGGATTACATTATTCCGCTCATCCCAAGCGCGACGCCCAGACTGGGGAAATTTTTAACTTTGGGGTTTCACCCGGACGGAATGCCACGCTGAATATTTATAAAAGTGACTCTACGGGCAAGATTCTGCAAAAGGCGGCAGTTCAACTAGATGGCATCCCAATGGTGCATGATTTTGTCCTCGCTGGGCAGTATTTAGTCTTTTTCGTGCCGCCAGTGCGAGTGAACGTGCTGCCGTTGCTAACAGGCATGAGCAGCTATAGCGATGCGCTGGAGTGGCAACCAAACCTCGGTACTCAGTTTTTGGTTTTTGACCGCGAAACCCTGTCGTTGGTGAGTCGTGGCGAAACTGAACCCTGGTATCAGTGGCACTTTGCGAACGGCTATGTAGATACCAGCGGATCGGTGATTGTGGATGTTGTTCGCTACGAGGACTTTCAGACCAATCAGTATCTCAAGGAAGTCGCGACGGGTAAAACCCGGACTCCTGCAAAGAGTACGCTGTGGCAAATCCATCTCAACCCGGCAATTAGCCAGGTAACAAGCATCCAAGAAGTCTTAGATCGGCACTGTGAGTTCCCGGTTGTGCCACAGCATCTGGTTGGTCAAGCTTCGCCCCAAACCTATCTATCGGTACATCGGCAAGGTGTAGAGATTAGCCAAGAACAATTTGGCGCGATCGCTCGTTTTGACGCTAAAACTGACACCCTAGAGGAAGCTGATTTGGGTGAGAATCGCTATCCCTCAGAACCCATCTATGCCCCTGATGCCCTGAATCCCGAACAGGGTTGGGTGTTAACGGTGGTGTATGACGGCAACACCGACACTAGCGAAGTCTGGATTCTGAATAGCGATCGCCTTTCGGAGCAACCTGCGTGTCGTTTGGGATTACCCAGTGTCATCCCCCCTAGCTTCCACGGCACCTGGAAACCAGCTTAGGAGTCTATCAACGTTGTTTTGAAGTCTCTTTGAAGTCCTCTGTAGGGGCGCAAGCAAGAGTGCCTCTACAGACTCTTAAGGCGCGAAATCCCGCCTTTTTTTATCATCTGGCGACTTTTTCATCAACCCAGAGAGCGATCGCCCGCTTCACTGATTTTCAGGGTTACATCTACAATTTTTTTGCTAAGTAATTAGCTAATTTTTCTAAACTAAGGAAAAGTAGACGAATTCAAAAAGATAATATAAAAAGCCCGCTTTATTCAAGAAAACGGGCTTTTAAAATTTGGCGATTATTTGGCTGATGTTGACTGTTTTAATCCTCACAGAAAATAGAAAAACCGACCTGTAGAACTAGGGGAAGCTGGGTTGCGCTTCTATGTCAAATCAAGATGAAACAACCCCCTCAAAGCGGCTTCAGAATTTCCTCTTCCTCTTCGTCCGCTACCGCGATGGGCACTGTCCTGCCTTGAATCATGAGTAAATAAGTGTTTTTGGGTTGAATCTGCTTGGTGCAAATTTTCCGAGCGATCCCGAAGGTTTGGTAAATTCACCGCGAAGCCAGTAACTAATAGGCTTGATAAGAAGAGGGAGCTGTAAAGGCGCATAGTAGATGTCTCGTCAGAGCTTCTATTGCCTGATTCGGACTCTCTGATGCATAATCAGGATAAAATTGCAAAACAATCTGAATAACTGAGTTTAGGATGCTGTAATTTATTGCTGAATTCGTAGAATAAACGTCCTACTTTGTTCCCGCAATTTTTTACAAGCGTCAGAAAATATAAGGTGGCCTGAAGGTGCAAGAACGCTGACTCACGGCGGCTGGGGTTATAGGTGCTTGGAGCGTGGGTGCTTGGGTACCGTGAGAGCGATCGCTCTCGAACTTTGGCAACGCTTACGGGCAGTTCTGGCAGTTTTAGATGTAAAGACGCGATAGCTGTATTCTCCAGATAGGTACTATAGATATACAGTTCCGATTATTTTCATTGATTTGTTGTAGCCGTCCATGACCACTTCTCCCCGCCGGTATCACATCACCACCTTTGGCTGCCAGATGAACAAAGCCGACTCAGAGCGTATGGCTGGCATCCTGGAAAATATGGGCTTTGAATGGTCAGAAGAACCTGAAAATGCAAACCTGATCCTCTACAACACCTGCACCATTCGGGATAACGCCGAGCAAAAAGTTTATTCCTATCTAGGCAGACAGGCGAAGCGCAAGCACGAACAACCAGATTTGACACTGGTAGTTGCGGGTTGCGTCGCTCAGCAGGAAGGAGAAGCACTGTTGCGGCGGGTGCCAGAATTAGACTTAGTCATGGGACCACAACACGCCAATCGCCTCCAAGATTTGCTGGAACAAGTTTTCAACGGCAATCAGGTAGTGGCGACTGAGGCAGTTCATATCATTGAAGACATCACCAAGCCGCGCCGCGACAGTAAAGTGACCGCTTGGGTGAATGTAATTTACGGCTGCAATGAACGCTGTACGTACTGCGTGGTTCCCAGCGTTCGCGGCGTCGAGCAATCGCGGACTCCAGAAGCGATTCGTGCCGAAATGGAGGAAGTCGCGCGGCAAGGATATAAGGAAATCACCCTACTGGGGCAAAATATCGACGCCTACGGGCGGGATTTGCCAGGAATCACGGCAGAAGGGCGTCACCAGAATACGCTCACAGACTTGCTTTATTACGTTCATGATGTGCCGGGAATTGACCGGATTCGCTTTGCAACCAGCCATCCGCGCTATTTCACCGAAAGGTTAATTCGAGCTTGTGCCGAATTGCCCAACGTGTGCGAACATTTCCACATTCCCTTCCAGTCAGGAGATAACGAGATTCTGAAGGCAATGGGACGGGGTTATACCCACGAGAAATATCGCCGCATCATTGACACGATTCGCCGGTATATGCCAGATGCCTCGATTAGTGCGGATGCGATTGTCGGCTTTCCGGGAGAAACCGAGGAACAGTTTGAGAATACGCTGCGACTGGTGGACGAGATTGGTTTTGACCTGTTAAATACGGCGGCTTATTCTCCGCGTCCGGGAACACCCGCAGCCCTGTGGGAGAATCAGCTGAGCGAACAGGTAAAAAGCGATCGCCTTCAACGTCTCAATCATTTAGTTTCAATTAAAGCGGCTCAAGCGTCCCAGCGTTACTTCGGTCGCATCGAAGAAGTCTTGGTAGAAGATCAAAATACCAAAGATCCCACCCAGGTGATGGGACGTACGCGGGGCAACCGTCTCACCTTCTTTACCGGCAACATTGCCGAACTCAAAGGTCAAGTGGTGAAAGTCAAAATCACCGAAGTTCGCGCGTTTAGTTTGACCGGGGAACCATTGGAAGTGCATCAGCCAGTGCCGGTATAAGATTTTTAGGTGGATCGGAGGATTTCGCGGTGCTAGCATCTGCTATGAAAACATTTATCACCTTGTGGAAACTTGAAGTAAGCTCCCGCCTCCCACTCCTCCGGCGAGACTTGCAAGAAGCGGTTTATCTTCCCCCTCGCATTGCTTACACTTTATACAACGCGCTGATATTGGTGTATTGGACGGCAATTGCTGCGGGAAGCATTGCTTGGTTGACTTGCCGCTTTACTTACTTACTCGGTGTTAGCACTCGTCAACTGATTCTTCCTAAACAGGAACCGCTTCAGCTTAAGGGCAAAAACCCCCCGGTACAGGCGATTCAGACTTCCACCGCCACGGCACCCCTCCCCACCGCCAAACCAAGCCTCCAGGCTTCCACCGCCACAACCCCAGTCCCCACGGCAATACCCACCATTCAGGCTCCCCCAGGCCTGACGCCAGTCGCTAGCGCACCGCTAGCCGTGGTGGAAAAAATCGCACTGAGCGAGTTGACCACTACGGCGGCTCAAAAGGTCAAAGCAGCGAATCCCGATCGGGTCGTCCTGGCGCGACCTTGGGGCAGAGGATGGCGGATTGCCGTGCTAGAGCCGGAAGAAGCAATGACTGTCCAACGTCCCTGGAAACTCGTTGTCCGCTCCTGAGAGAGACAAATAGCACTGGCATCATAAGAAAGAGGGTTGAGGGAGTTTCCGGATCGGAGTTCGTCTCACGCCTCTAGGCTGTAGTAAACTATCGGCGGTGTGCAGTGTCAGGAATATCCGAAATGAATAAAATGCGGGTGGGATTGCTGTTTGGGGGCTGTTCGGGAGAACATGAAGTTTCGCTAAGTTCGGCACGGGCGATTGCGCAAGCTTTGAGTGCCGACCAAAACAGCGCTAAGTACGAACTCCTGCCTTTCTACATCCACAAAGATGGACGTTGGCAAGCCGGGGAACTGGCTCAACAAGTTTTAGCATCTGGAAAACCGCCGGAATCCCAACTGGCCTCAGAAAATTCTCCGCAACAATTACCCAGTAACGAAAACGCATCACCGAATACCGAACTTACGATCCCATCGCCAGACCTCAATCGTTGGCAATCTCCCCCCCAAGCTGCTGAGGTAGATGTCTGGTTTCCTATCCTCCACGGCCCGAATGGGGAAGATGGCACCATTCAGGGAATGCTTAAATTAATGCAAGTGCCTTTTGTCGGGACTGGGGTTTTAGGTTCTGCGATGGGAATGGACAAAATTGCCATGAAAATGGCATTCGCCAATGCAGGATTGCCTCAAGTGAAATACATCACCGTTAATCGCTCGCAAGTGTGGTCGAATCCCTGTGTTTTCCCCAAGCTTTGCGAACAAATTGAAGCGACACTCGGTTATCCCTGTTTTGTGAAACCGGCGAATTTAGGTTCATCGGTGGGAATTTCCAAAGTGCGATCGCGTGCTGAGTTAGAAACCGCCCTCGATAACGCCGCCAGCTACGACCGTCGCTTAATTGTGGAAGCAGGCGTGGTGGCGCGGGAGTTAGAATGTGCCGTTTTGGGGAATGACAATCCCAAGGCTTCCGTCGTTGGAGAAATTACCTTTGACAGTGATTTTTATGACTACGAAACGAAGTACACCCAGGGACGAGCGGATTTAGCGATCCCGGCGAACGTGTCAGATGCCGTTGCCACGCAAATCCAAGAAATGGCTCTTCAAGCGTTTGCCGCAGTTGATGGGGCTGGTTTGGCACGGGTGGATTTTTTCTATGTTGAAGCGACAGGAGAAGTATTGATTAATGAAATTAATACAATGCCTGGTTTTACGGCAACGAGTATGTATCCCCAACTTTGGGGGGCAACGGGTGTTGCTTTCCCAGAATTAGTCGATCAACTGATTCAATTAGCCTTAGAACGTCATAACGGGTAGATTGGCGGCAATCCATTTAAACTTTTAACGCAAAGGTAGGCGAAGGAAACCGCAAAGGTACGCAAAGGGGATTTAGGTGAGATGCTCAATTTGGCAGTGTCAACGCGGTTGGAATTTACTTAAAGTTGATCTTCGTATCCTTTTGCATAAACCTTTGCGCCCTTTGCGTTAAAAAGCCTTCTAGTCTAATCTGTGTTTTGTATCAGTTTGTAAAATCTAAAGGAGATAAACTTGGAACGGACATTTGTCATGGTCAAGCCTGATGGTGTACAGCGCAACCTCGCGGGTGAGGTCATCCGGCGCTTTGAAGCCAAAGGTTTTACTCTGGTTGGCTTAAAGTTGATGAGTGTGAGCCGGGAACTGGCAGAGCAGCACTATGACGTACATCGAGAAAGACCGTTTTTTGCGGGTTTGGTCGAGTTTATCACCTCTGGCCCAGTAGTCGCGACGGTATGGGAAGCCGATGGAGTGGTCGCAGCCGCTAGAAAAATGATTGGGGCGACTAACCCACTGACCGCTGAACCGGGTACAATTCGCGGCGATTATGGAGTCAGTATTGGTCGCAACCTCATCCACGGTTCCGACGCTATCGAAACCGCGCAGCGCGAGATTGCTCTGTGGTTTAAAGATGAAGAACTTGTTAGCTGGAAGCCCAGCTTGACTTCCTGGATCTACGAGTAAATCACCAACGGCTAATCGCGAACGGCGCTTAAAAAATGTGCCATCGGCGATTAGCCATTTTCAATCTTTTTTTGCCTAACGCTTTTGCTCTTCCTTCTGCTGAATCTCTACGGTTTGCTCAGCGGGGACGCGCTGAGAAAATCCCCAGGCAAATATCACCCCAATACAGGCAATGGTTAACCACTCTGGCGGCACCAAATCTGGCTGAATCGCTTTGCAGAGCAATCGCAATCCTACAAGGGCAACGGTGATATAGCCAGCATCCTGAAGATGGACAAATTCATCGAGCCAACGGATGAATAAGCCAGCCATAAACCGCAGCGTAATCACTCCAATCGTACCTCCGGTGAGAACCAGCCAGGTATCTTTAGAAATTGCGATCGCTGTAGTGACGCTATCGAGGGAAAAAGCTAAATCGGTGACGGCGATTATCGGAATTGCATGCCATAGAGAAGCAAATCGCGGCCCATGATGTTCCTGAGCTTCCCCTTCATCGGAAGTAAAATACTGAAACACCAGCCAAAGCAGATAGAGTGCCCCTAATAACTCAAACTGCCAGAACTGAATTACCCAGGTTGCTGTCAGAATCAAAGTGATTCGGAGGATGTAGGCAACTGCTAATCCAAAGTTGAGGGCGCGACGCTGGAGCGTGCTGTCTTCTAAGCCTTGGGCAATAGCTGCTAGGGCGATCGCGTTATCCGCTGACAGCACTGCCTCTAATACAACTAGAACAAGCAGTACAAGGGGAGCTTCAAGTCCCGGATTGAGCGGAGAGTTCAGGATTTGGTCTAGCATTCACGCAAGCTTCAAACTGGAACTATCAAACTAAAAGCAAAAATTAACTGGCTAAATTGTGCCAAAATGATTGCTGTCTTAATTAAGCTTAACCTTTGTCGGGAAAAATTAGTCGAAAATTCCATTAAGCAAGCCAAACAATGGAGCTAGAATTTTTACGCGGCTGTGTTGCATCTTGTTACAAGATGTTTATATTGGGCATAATTTAGCCGAAATTGTTGAACTATAAACCTGAAATAAGGAGTTGGTAAACGATGTCGATATCCGATACCCAAGTGTATATTGCTTTAGTTGTGGCGCTGTTTGCTGGCATCATGGCATTCCGGCTATCAACGGAACTGTACAAGTAGATGTCACCCCTTGCTAGGGACTAGCCGCTGATGGCAAGAGAGAGTGAGGGAATGACAGGGCTTTAGTACACATCGGCTCCCCTTCTCCCGCTCCCTCTTCCCCTGGTTTCTAGTCCTTAGCATCCAATCCCTAGCTTCTTAATTCACTTGCAGCAACTCTAGGCAGGGGTACCTCCCTTAAAGCCTTTGACATCTATCGACAGACATAGTGGCGCTTGCGTCCAGAGTGGTATCCTGACACCATGAATGCTATTGAACCCTCACAACCTCATCAGCAACCGGCACCAAACAGCCGGATAGTTCCTCGGACGCGGCGACAACCGCGACGCCATCCTAACCGAGCGATCGCAATCGAAACGACAGCTAAATTAGCAGTAAATGTAGTGCTTTCATCGGCAGCGATCGCCGCTCTCGTGCAACTTTTGCCTTATCACCTGTCCCAGCAAGCAAAGCTAGGAGAAATCCGACAAGAAGTGAAGCGCACAGAAAAACGAGTCAATCGTTTAAGTAATAACTTCAGCCGCTACTTCGATCCCCAGCAAGCCAAAAGCGTGATGCAGGAACAAAGCCATCGAGTTGACCCTTCTCAGCGTCCAGTTGTGTGGCTGGATAACAATACGACTGATGAGTAAAAATTCAAAATATTTTGAATTTTGAATTTTTTTGAATTTTAAATGGTTCCTCAAGCGCTGATAGGTTTCAGCAGTTGGTTCATCCAATTTTCGACTTGCAAGCGCAAGCGTCCGGCAGAACCAAAAGGAGCAAGCACAGCCAAAGCGTTTTGATAATCAGCGATCGCGCAGTTCCAGTCGCCGTGCAGATGATGGGTACGACCCCGCTCTGCGTAGATATTCCCTTGTAGCTGACCTAATCTCAGCACTAGGTCAAAATTCTCTAACGCCAAGTCGTAAAGTCCCAGATCCCGAAAGGTGATCCCTTGGTTGATCCAAGCCCGAACGTTGCCAGGGTTGAGATCCAGGGTCATCTCGTAGTCCGCGATCGCTTCTGCCAACTGTCCTAAAGAAGCGTAGTAGTTGGCGCGATTGTTGTAAACACTGTCCAAGTGGGGATCGAGTTCCAACGCCGTGTTATAGTCGGCGATCGCTTGCTCCTTTTGACCGTTCTGGAAATAAATCAACCCCCGGTTGTTATAGTCAGTGGCACTGCTGGGGTTCAGTTCGATGAGAGTCGTCAGGATAGCGATCGCGCCGTTGCGATCGCCATGCTGAGCTTTTTCCTTTGCTAAAGCTCGTAGGGAGCGCAGGGATTGGTTCTGGTGTCCTCCAGATACCGAGGTGACTAGATTAAAACGCCTTGGAACTGTGCCGGTGGTCAATGAAACCGGCGAACCGTTTTGGTGTTTTGCCTGGTCTTGAAAATTGATTGCGCGAGCGTTCATAATCATCCTCAAGGGTACCTTGGACTTCTCTGGAATCTACTTTAGCGGCTTCCTATTCGTTGCCGGGGTGTTCTGTGTCACTGCTTAAAGCGTCTTCCAGCACTGGAGCGATCTCCTATACCTTCAGTTCGGTTTGGATGTCCTTTAGGAAATCTACAGCCCCAATCCAGAGCATTACTGAAACTATCTGTAGAGACTCCCTAAATCTCGTATTTACCCGTCTAGGAGAACTGACGACTGTGAAGCTTGCAGGATTGGCATAGGAAAAAATTATGGATTTTGAGCGGGGGATGCGAGGGGTGAAAATCCTACAACCATGCAAAGGTGCAAAAGAGCAGGGAAAATTGAAGCGATGCTCCCCATTACACCTCTCCCCACTGCCCCAACTGAATGGATGCTGGTAGAATGCAAGCGATACTTACGCGCTCCCGTCGGTGTTTGGCAATCGTTCCTTAAAACGGTCTTATGACAACTGCAACTTCTTATCCCAATGCTCCCGATCTCAGCGAAGATGACTACCTGCTACTTGGCTTAGCCACTTGTTTCTTCAAGGAAGATGGCGAAGTCCAAGAAGTCAACATTATTGAACCCATCCCCTCAGCTGCTCTGGAAGCACTTCTGAAAGGGATTCCGACCTCCTACAAGATGGCTGTTGCGACCACAATGGGTGCAGTGATCGTCGGCGATAACCTCTACAAGCCAGCAGATTTTCCAGAAGAGGCGCAATTTAGCGATGAGTTCACTTTTCGGGCGATCGCATCTGTTCGCACCTATAAGAACAAACCAGAGGCCAAATCTCATATTCCTCTGGGCACTACCCGCAATGACTTTAACTATTCCGTCGAACGCAAGCGAGTACTGAATGCTCAGCGCGTTGTCCGCAAAGAAGACAACGTGAAACAACACTCTCACACCCATAAAGTCCTTTAGGATATCTGCGATGTTGAAACTGTATGGCGGTGCCCGTAGTCGGGCATCCATTGTTAAGTGGTATCTTGAAGAGTTGGGCGTTCCTTACGAATTCGTCCAGCTCGATATGCAGGCAGGCGCTCATCTCCAACCAGAGTTTCTGGCAATTAACCCGATCGGAAAAGTCCCGGCAATTGTTGATGGAGATTTTAAACTCTGGGAGTCAGGGGCGATTCTGCTGTATCTCGCCCAAAAGTACGGCAAGATGCCAGCCACTCTGGAGGAACAAGCACAAACCACCCAATGGGTAATATTTGGCAATGCCACTTTGGGACCAGGGATTTTTGTGGAAGCAAGTCGGGAACGCGAAACGCCTAAGTTGCTGACACCGCTGAATGAAATTTTGGCAGGGCAACCATTTTTATTAGGCGAGGAACTAACGGTCGTCGATGTAGCAGTAGGGTCGATTCTGGCTTATATACCCATGATGCTGAAGCTCGACCTGAGCGAATATCCAGCAGTTGTTACCTATATCCAGCGACTCTCGGAACGTCCTGCCTTTCAGAAAGCAATGGGATCGCAGGGTTAAACAAGTTTTAGGAAGCGGCCTTGTGCCTACCCTGAATCATAAAAGGGCACCCATGTGGGTGCCCTTTCAATTTTTTGGCAGTTCAGGTTTAGCGGAAACCCACAGATGCTTGCCAAACGAAAGCCAACAACAAGAAGAACACGGGGATGATCGGGAGAACGTCTACCAGGGGGTCAAAGAAGGAATAAGCTTCCGGCAGTTTTGCCAACAGCAGTGCTGCTTCCATATTTAAAATCCACCTTTCCAACACAGTTTTAAGAATTGACAAGTATCTTAACATGACTCGGCTGTTAGCTGGACGCGATTTCAGCCTACATGGAAAATTTACTTTTACTAAACG
>NZ_JACJOQ010000178.1:0-20731 GCF_014695635.1 Coleofasciculus sp. FACHB-712
TCCCGACAAGCTTCCGCGATTCCCCGACAAGCATTTGCCAGTTGCCAATAACCTATCGGCTTTTCTGGACTCCCAAAATTTAGGTTATCCGTGACTGCTAAAGGTTCGGCTCCCACACAACTAAGATTACGAGCCGCTTCTGCGACGACTGCCTTGGCTCCTTCATAGGGGTCAAGATAGACGTAACGAGCATTGCAATCGACAGTGGCAGCAACCCCTTTGTTCTCTCCCTGGTTAATCGAGTAATTTGGCGAAGGTTCTAGCGGACGTACCCGCACCACGGCTGCATCTGCGCCACCTGGAACAATCACAGTATTGTTTTGCACCTGATGGTCGTACTGACGATAAACCCAACGCTTAGAGGCAATTGTGGGAGTATCTAACAAAGTCAAAAGAATGTCATTCCAGGTGAGAGAACGACCTTGAATTTCAATGCCAGCACTGGTACAAGTCGGAAGGCGATCGCTTGTCCACTCCCAAGCTACACGCGCATACTCTGGCGCTTCAGTCAACAATTCTCGGTGATAAATGGGCGTATTATCTGCCAAAGCCGTTGCTGGAATTTCTGCCGCCACGCCGCCTTGGAACAAAATCCGCACAATCGGCTGCTCAATCACAGTGCCTGCAACGACAGCTTGTAGACCCCAGCGATGGAAAATATCAATTAACTCCTGTTCGCGCCCCTTGTAAGCAACAAACAGCATCCGTTCCTGAGATTCAGAGAGTAAATATTCATAAGGCACCATCCCCGTTTCCCGCACGGGAATTTTGTCTAGATCCAGTTCAATCCCGACGCCACCTTTCGCTGCCATTTCTGACGTAGAGCAGGTAATGCCTGCTGCGCCCATATCCTGCGCGGCAGCAACAGCACCCGTTTTAAACGCTTCTAGACAAGCTTCAATTAAAGATTTTTCTAAGAAAGGGTCGCCCACTTGTACCGCTGGACGGTCATCCATCGACTCATCACTGAGTTCTGCACTCGCAAAACTCGCCCCGCCCATGCCATCTCGCCCAGTCGTAGAACCCACATACAGCACTGGATTTCCAATCCCTACGGCTCCAGATGTGACAATTTCCGGAGTTTCCATCAATCCCAAGGCCATGACATTCACAAGTGGATTGCCAGAATAAGCTGGATCAAAATAAACTTCACCGCCCACCGTAGGGACTCCCACACAATTGCCATAATGGGAGATTCCCGACACCACACCATTGAACAGTCGCCGCGTCTTGGCATCTTCGAGAGAACCAAAGCGGAGGGAGTTTAGCAAGGCGATGGGACGCGCACCCATTGTAAAGATATCCCGGAGAATCCCGCCGACTCCCGTTGCAGCCCCTTGAAACGGTTCAACTGCTGACGGGTGATTGTGAGATTCGATTTTAAATGCGAGTTGCAGTCCGTCGCCCAAGTCTACAACACCAGCATTTTCTCCTGGGCCGACGAGAATGCGATCGCCCTCAGTCGGAAACTGCTTGAGTAATGGTCGCGAGTTCTTGTAGCAGCAATGCTCCGACCACATGACGCCAAACATCCCTAGCTCAGCTTTATTCGGATGACGCCCTAGCCGTTGGACAATGTCTTCGTATTCTTCTGGTTTTATACCTTCTGCGGCAATTTCTTCGGGGGTAAACGGAGCGGATGAGATTGTAGACATGGAACCCTTGCACGAACGGCACAGGGTTATTGTATCGATATTTCCCCGCTACTTATGCGGTAAATGTGCTTGTAACTTTAACGGATATAAAATTGTGTCAATTTTAAGGAGTTTTAAAGCGCATCTAAAAAAATAGAGTAGGCATTGCCTACCCTATATTTGACTACCGTTATTAACGCTAACTGTTAATCATCCCCGGCAAAAATATAACGGTACAGTTCGCTAGGATCGGGTTCTGGGCTTTCCTCGGCAAACTGCACCGCATCGTCGATGACGGCTTGGATTTTCCGGTCAATTTCCTTGAGTTCTTCTTGGTCTACCAGATTGTGTTCTACAAGATGAGCAGCCAACTTTTTGATTGGATCGCGGGCGAACCAATATTCCTTCTCATTTTTAGAACGAAGTTCGTCAGGGTCAGCGAGAGAGTGACCTCGGAAGCGATAGGTTAGGGCTTCAATCAAGGTTGGCCCTTCACCCGCACGGGCACGCGCGATCGCTTCCTGGGCGACTGCACGAACTGCTAACACGTCCATCCCATCAACCTCAACACCTGCCATACCAAAGGCATGGGCTTTCTTGAAAATTTCTGGTACAGAAGTTGCCCGTTCGTGCGCCATACCAATTGCCCACTTGTTGTTTTCCACAACATACAAAATTGGCAGTTTCCACAGCGCCGCCATATTCAAGCATTCAAAAAATTGACCGTTATTCGCTGCACCGTCGCCAAAAAAGCAGGCGGTTACTTGATCGGAACCGGCATCTCCCAAGGCTTCGCGGCGGTACTTACTGGCAAAAGCCGCACCCGTAGCAACAGGAATCCCTTCAGCCACAAAAGCATAACCTCCCAGCAGTTTATGCTCCGAGGAAAACATATGCATCGAGCCGCCGCGCCCTTTACTACAGCCGGTTGCCTTACCAAACAACTCAGCCATTACCTCTTTTGCAGGCACCCCAGCACTCAGAGCATGAACGTGGTCGCGGTAGGTGCTGGAAACATAATCCTCATCTTGGCGCATTGCCTTGATGACGCCAGTTGACACAGCCTCTTGACCGTTATATAGGTGGACAAAACCAAACATTTTGCCCCGGTAGTACATCTCGGCGCACTTATCTTCAAAAAACCGCCCCAAGACCATGTCCTCGTAAAGGATCAATCCTTCTTCTTTGGTGATTTGGGTTTGATCGGCGTGAAAGACGGGTAAAATGCGTTCCTGAACCATTGATTTAAGGGATAAACTTGACGTGATTGGTTGAACGGCGGTTTTTATCTACCAAGATAAGCTTCTACTATAGAAGCTAGGGGGTATAATTATCGCACCTATTCTATCGTTTATGTTCGCTCGTACAGATACAGATTAATTTAGTTGCCTGGGGCTGAGGAAGTAGACTGTGAGAATTCCGCTCGATTACTACCGGATTCTGGGCCTGCCGATTCAGGCTACGGCTGAGCAGTTGCAGCAAGCGTATCGCGATCGCGCTCTGCAACTTCCTCGACGAGAGTATTCAGAAATCACGATCGCCGCCCGAAAACAACTGCTAGACGAAGCTTACGCGATTCTGTGCGATCCAGAACAGCGTTCCGCTTACGACGCTACATTTCTGACAAAAACATACGACCTGGATTCAGAATCAGGAACAGCAACTCGTCAGGAAGGAAATGGTACAGCAGACACCGACCTTGACCCTTATACGCCCAGCATCGAAATTCAAGATGAGCAATTCGTTGGGGCATTGCTGATCTTACAGGAGCTAGGAGAATACGAACTGGTGCTGAAGCTGGGACGCCCCTTCCTCAGCCGTGCTAGCACCAGTATCGAAAAGGGTCGTTTGGGCAACCCTCAGCTAGTGCAACCAGATATTGTGTTGACGCTGGCATTGGCGTGTCTGGAACTAGGTCGAGAGCAATGGCAGCAAGGTCAATATGAAAACGCCGCCACCTCCCTAGAGACGGGTCAAGAATTACTATTGAGAGAAGGTATCTTTGCCAGCCTGCGGGGTGAAATTCAGGCGGATCTTTACAAGCTTCGCCCGTACCGAATTTTGGAATTACTCGCGAGTAGTGAAGACAAAGTAACCGAACGCCGTAAAGGATTGCAGCATTTGCAAGAAATGTTGCAAGAACGCGGCGGCATCGATGGCACCGGAGACGATCAATCGGGACTGAACATTGATGACTTTCTCCGCTTCATTCAGCAGCTGCGGAGCTACTTGACCTCCGCCGAACAGCAGAATCTCTTTGAAGCAGAAGCGCGTCGTCCCTCGGCAGTGGCTACCTATTTAGCGGTTTATGCTTTACTAGGTCGGGGGTTTGCCCAACGACAGCCGGGTCTAATTAGACAAGCTAAGCAGATGCTGATGCGCTTAGGCAAGCGTCAGGATGTGCATTTGGAACAGGCGGTGTGTGCCCTTCTTCTCGGTCAGACGGAAGAAGCCAGTCGCGCCTTAGAACTCAGCCAGGAGTACGAACCCCTCGCCTTCATTCGAGAACATTCTCAGGGCGCGCCAGACTTGTTACCTGGGTTGTGTTTGTACGGGGAGCGTTGGTTGCAAGCAGAAGTGTTTCCCCACTTCCGAGATTTGGCATCGGTGCGAGCTTCGTTGAAGGATTACTTTGCCGATGACCAGGTTCAGGCTTACTTAGAAGAATTGCCAGTAGAGGAAGATACAACCAATGAGTGGGCGGTATTGCCGACTCAGCAAGTATCTTATGCTGCGACTCCCGTCTCGCGAGGGACAAGTGACTCCCCAGGATTTCGCAGACCGGAGAGTGTGGTATCTCGCTCCAGTGGGCGGAACGGCAGTGGAGAGAATGGGGGCAGGATGAGCGATGCGGCATCTAGCAACGCGCCCTTGCGTCCCAATGCTGAAGAAAGTTCCTCGCGCGATCGCCTTCAACAATTGGTGGAACAGCAATCTGGTGCGGCTCATCGAACGGCGACCATGACCGCTACAATCGATCGCCCGCAAACAGGGGGAGGATCGAATTTACCGGCGGCAGAACGAGTTTCTCGGTCTCCAGAACCAGAAGGCAACGATCCGGGCCTGCCTGGGGATTCTGCCTCGAAGCGTCAGCGCCGCCGAGGGAATTCACCGGAACAAAATGAACAACCACGGGCAACAATCGCGAGTCGGTTGCGGAGACCAGATTCTGTGTCCAAGGCATCCCCCACGGGAGGAGATGTATCAGCTCGTCGTTCAGGCGGTCGTCTTCAACGTTCTACAGCTTCCTTGCGCTCGGCAAAAACCGGACGGCTTCTTTTACTGGGACTTGCCGGGATTCTCAGTTTGGGAGTCTTGCTAATGCTAGCGACCGCTGCTTTCAGTTGGATCCAGAGAAGTTTCTCAGGCCCGCTCTTAGAAGGAGAGCAACCAATGGTACAGCTAGCTGCTCCTCCAGTACCCATTCCCGAACCGGGCAGCAAACTACTGAGTCCATCTGGCCCTCTAACCCAGGAGACGGCTCGACAATTGGTTCAGATTTGGCTTGCTAGTAAAGCCGATGCCTTGGGTGAAGAGCATACCGTCGAAAAATTACAGCAAATCCTTGCCGATCCCGCTTTATCTCGTTGGCAAAAACGTTCTCAAAGCACAAAGAACAGTAACTCGTACTGGAAGTACAGGCACAAGGTCGAGGTAAAATCTGTTGAAATGAGCGATCGCAATCCCGATCGCGCCAAAGTGGATGCACAGGTGAATGAAGCCGCAGATTTCTATAAAGCAGGTAAGCTCAATCAAGCTTCTTCCTATGATGAAAGCCTGCGCGTGCGTTATGACCTGGTACGCAAAGATGGTCAGTGGCTGATCCAGGACATGAAGGTTCTGAGGTAGTCATTGGGGATTAGTCATGAGTCGGCTCGTCATTAGGCGACCGATTGTTAACGCTTGACCGTGGCTGATAACCAGTGGCTAATAACGAATGACCGAAACCTTATTTCATGCCTATACCCCCATCATCTTGTGGACGGTACTCGGTTTCATACTCTTTAGGTTTATCCCCAGTTCCTTACCCCGGTTCCTGGGGCGAGGTCTTTATTGGGTTGGGGTGCCGCTACAAATTCTGACGCTGGCTCGTCAGGCAAACTTATCAGAAAATGCTGGAGTAGTGCCGCTAATTGCCATAGGAGCTTTGGCGGTCGGTTTTACTTTTGCATGGCTAAGTTTGCAGGTCTGGAAACGCTTCAGCCGTGAAAATGGCGACAGTAAAAAGTCTTCTTTTCTGCCTTTTTTAGACCGCCCTCGCTACGGAAGTTTCATCCTGTCTGCCATGCTGGGCAATACAGGTTTTGTGGGGTTAGCGATCGCTCCTTCTTTGATTAGCACTCAAGCTGTGGGTCTAGCCGTCTTCTACAGCGTCACGAATAACATCATTGGTACCTATGGAATTGGTGTCTTTATCGCCAGCTACTTTGGGCGACCCGCAAAGCGAAATCATTGGTGGATTCAACTTCGAGATATCTTGACCGTTCCTGCCTTGTGGACATTTAGTTTCGGATACCTCACTCGCTCGGTTGAACTGCCGACTCTACTAGAATCAGGACTGCAAGCTTCTGTAGGGTTTGTCATTGCTAGCTCCTTTGTGCTAATGGGGATACGGCTCGCTCAGCTACAAGGATGGAAGAGTTTTCGGGTTGCCTTACTCCCTGCCCTGGTGAAAGTTGTGGTGATGCCAGGACTGGTGGGTATTGCAGCCACCCTAATTGGTTTATCGGGCGATGCCCGCTTGGCAATGGTTCTCATGGCAGGTGTGCCCACTGCCTTTGCGAGTTTGATCCTGGCGGAGGAGTACGATCTCGACCCAGATTTAGCCGCCAGCAGTATTGTCCTAAGTATCGGACTGCTACTGTTGATGATTCCGGTTTGGCTGCTTGTATATGGTTAATCCGAAAACGCCAATACAGGAGTTCTCGTTTCTGCCTCATTAATCTAGCTTTCTTGCCGATTACCAAAAGTTGAGCCTCTGAAGAAAACGTTCCCAAGGCAGGGGAGCTTAAGAATGAGACCAATCTCTCTTTGCCTCTAATGATTGGGGAAGGATTGGGGCAAGGACAGATTTCAACGATTGCCCCAAAAACGATTGCCCCAAAAAAGTGACTGGGTTTCGCTTCTTTTGTCATAATTCTCTGACATTGTAGATTTGCATGGGAATGCTTCCCACAAATTGACAAGTTACGGCGATCCCAATCCGTTCGCAAATGTCAAAATATCATGACAATTCGATCCCCAAGTCCCTTATAACTTCGTAGATATACCTATAATCGGCTGAAACACCCCTTGACCTAACCCGGTATTTTTCTGCAACATGAAATTAACAAAGCGATCCCGCGATCCCAAAGAAATGCTGTAATCAGCAAATTTCTAAAATCCTGGGCGCTCAGTTAGATTCTCAATCCAGCCAAGAAAGCCAGTCAGTCTTCTTGGCGTCACAAAAGCAGCCCCTATTCAAGACTGACACCGGCTCATTCAAGACCGCAGCTAACCATTGAGATGTTACGGATTTCAGAAAGGGGATAACATGGCACAACTTTCCGAAGTTGAAGAGATGCGAAATAGCATTTTGTGCTGCTTTGCTAGTCCGTCTCTAGAGAAGTAACCTAACTGCCGCCCAAACTACCGGAGACTATTTGTTATGGCAAAAGAACGCCCACCATTGGAAGAGATGACATTAAGGCAACTCCGTAAAGTTGCTAGCGAATGCAGCATCTCTCGATACAGCAGAATGCGTAAAGAGCAACTGCTAACAGCAATTAAAGAAGTTCAACGCACCAAGATTTCTCTCGGTTCAACTCGTATAGTGGAGGCGCAAGAAGAAGTGGAAGCAGCAAAATTTGAACTGGGTCAGGAAGATCGCACAGGTGGAACCCTTGCATCCGTAGATGAAGGTCTAGGGGATCTTCCGGGTGGCTACGGTGAAAGCCGGGTTGTCCTGATGCCTCGCGACCCCCAATGGGCATACACCTACTGGGATATCCCCAACGATCATAAAGAAGATTTACGCCGTCAGGGAGGACAACAACTCGCGCTGCGACTCTATGATGTCACCGACGTGAATCTGGAATATCAAAGCCCTCACAGCATTCAGGAATATCCTTGCGATGAGCTAGCGCGGGAATGGTATTTGCCGATGCCCGTGAGCGATCGCGACTATGCTGTAGACATCGGCTACCGTTGTGCTGATGGTCGCTGGCTCGTCTTAGCTCGTTCCGCTCCCGTCCGCGTTCCTCCCGTTTATCCTTCAGATTGGATTGAAGACCAATTCATCACCGTTGCTTGGGAAGAAGACCTACGCGGCAAGACTTTCCTCGAACTGGTTCCCCCTGCCAAGAAAATGGCAATGGCTGGCTACGGTAGTGTAGCCACAGGTGGGAATCCTATTTACGACGAAATCTTCGGCATGGCTCAGACCGTCGAAGCTCAACGGGTAGCCGGTTCGTTGTTTGGCTCCATGCAGCAAGTACCTGGTTCGATGCAGTCAGTGTCCCTTGCCGAACAAGCTCTGAGTTCCTACGTCTTCCCCTCTGGCGTTGGGATGTGGGCAGTTCCTACCGTATCTGGTCTTACCATGTCTGGTGTGGGAATGTCCGGCGCTGGCTTCTCAGGTTCCGGCATCCCGATGCGTCCTCGCCAGTTCTGGTTGGTTGCCGATGCTGAACTCATTGTTTACGGTGCTACCGAGCCAGATGCTACAGTCACAATTGGCGGTCGTCCCATCAAGCTGAATCCAGATGGCACCTTCCGCTTCCAGATGTCCTTCCAAGATGGTCTGATTGACTACCCAATTATGGCAGTGGCGGCTGATGGCGAGCAAACTCGCTCGATTCACATGAAGTTTAACCGCGAAACGCCATCGCGCAATACCAACACCAAAGAAGATGCTGTTGAGGAATGGCTCTCTTGAAAAGATGAAGGATGAGGAATAAATTCCTCCTTCTGTCCTCAATCTTCTGTCTTTTGAAGTTTCCCCCGGCTAAGGCTGGGGGTTTATTATTTGGAAATTATGAAACCTGAAGACATTACCAAAACCCTTACAGAACTATTTGATGCCGCAGCGATTGAAGCAACTGCCCCCGGCTTGTGGCAAGTAGAAACGACTCAGATGCGTCTGTTGGTGCTGCTTTCCGATGACAGTTCTTGGCTGCGAGTTCTCTTACCGATTGCACCCGCTCAAGAAGCGCAACCGTTTGTAGAACAGCTGCTGGAAGCCAACTTTGATGACACTCAGGAGACTCGTTACGCCCTGAATCAGGGAGTGCTATGGGGTGTATTTCAGCACAATCTTGAGACTTTAAATGTAGAGGATTTTTCAGGAGCGATCGCGCGACTCATTTCTCTGCATCAGACAGGTTTATCTGACTGCTTTAATCAGCTCGTTGAAAGTCGAATTAGTCAAATTATCCTGGCTGCCAAGCAGCAAGGACAATCCCTCGAAGCCACACTCCAAACCCTCGATCGATTCTACGAAGAAGGTCTCATGGGCGATTTGGATCTGCCTCCAGAGGCTCGTGAAGAAGTGCTGGCAGCATGGCGGCGTCAGTTAGAACGCCTCTGGACTGAAATCGAACCGTAGCTTCTTGTCACCCTCTAAGTCTTATGGACATCATTCAAATCCTCAAAGACGACTACCAAAGATTTCCAGAAAACCAAACCTACAGCATCTATGCAGAAGACGTTTTTTTCAAAGATCCGCTGAACAAATTTAATGGTCTTGAGCGTTACAAACTCATGATTGGCTTTATCAAAACCTGGTTTATGAACGTCAAGATGGATTTACATGACATTCGCAAATCCGGAGATACAATCCAACTTGAGTGGACTTTGAGCTGGAATACCCCTCTGCCGTGGAAACCTCGTATCACCATCCCAGGCTGGAGTGAGTTGAAACTCAACACTGATGGAATGATTGCTTCCCATATCGACTACTGGAAATGTTCGCGTTTTGATGTGTTGAAACAACATTTGTTACCCTTAAAACAGGGAAAAAATAATAAGTAACGTAAACAATTCTCAGATAGGAAAAAAGCATTCATGCGCGTAATTTTGATGACCGGCAAGGGTGGCGTTGGCAAAACTTCTGTAGCCGCCGCTACTGGCTTGCGTTGTGCCGAACTCGGTTACAAAACCCTTGTTTTAAGTACCGATCCCGCTCACTCTCTCGCCGACAGTTTTGACTTGGAACTGGGGCACGATCCGCGACAGGTTCGTCCAAACTTGTGGGGGGCTGAATTAGATGCTCTGATGGAATTAGAAGGCAACTGGGGCGCAGTTAAGCGTTATATTACCCAAGTTTTGCAGGCAAGAGGCTTGGAAGGCGTACAAGCGGAAGAATTAGCAATTCTTCCCGGTATGGATGAAATTTTTGGTTTGGTACGCATGAAGCGCCACTACGATGAAGGCGAGTTTGACGTTTTAATTATTGACTCAGCTCCTACTGGTACGGCTCTAAGATTGCTCAGTCTACCGGAAGTCGGCGGCTGGTATATGAGACGTTTTTACAAGCCGTTACAGGGGATATCAGTAGCGCTCAGACCTCTAGTTGAACCGATTTTTAGACCAATTGCCGGTTTTTCCTTGCCCGATAAAGAGGTAATGGACGCTCCCTTTGAATTCTACGAGCAGATTGAAGCTTTAGAAAAAGTATTGAGTGACAATACTCAGACTTCGGTCCGTCTCGTCACCAATCCCGAAAAAATGGTGATTAAAGAGTCTCTCCGCGCCCATGCTTATTTGAGTTTATACAATGTTGCTACGGATTTAGTGGTGGCAAATCGGATTATCCCCGATCAAGTGACCGACCCTTTCTTTCAACGTTGGAAAGAAAGCCAGCAGCAATATCGGCAGGAAATTCACGAAAACTTCCATCCCTTACCAGTCAAGGAAGTTCCGCTTTACTCAGAAGAAATGTGTGGGTTAGAGGCTTTAGAACGGTTAAAGGAAACGCTCTATAAAGATGAAGATCCCACTCAGGTGTATTACAAGGAAACCACTCTGAGGGTTGTGCAAGACCAAAATAACTACAGCTTAGAACTTTACTTGCCCGGTATTGCCAAAGATAATATCCAACTAAGTAAAACCGGCGATGAATTAAACATTACGATAGGCAATCACCGCCGCAATTTGGTGTTACCGCAAGCCTTGGCAGCCCTGCAACCGGCTGGAGCAAAGATGGAGGATGATTATCTTAAAATCCGGTTTAGCACTCCGGTTCAGGTGTAGCCAGTTAATTTGGGTAGATATTAAGGCAGAATCTAGATGCGTAGGGGCGTGTTTATACCATGCCCCTACGGATGGAATTAGCAACTCACAAATCCACGCCCCTACGGATGGAATTGGCGGTTAACCAATCCATGTCTTTAAGTGCGGATTAGCGCAAACCCAGCCAGGTAAAAAAATCCTGATGGGTGAAAAATTCCAGCACCAATAAAGCAACAAACCCTACCATTGCGAATCGTCCGTTGATTTGCTCGGAGTAGAGCGTCCAGCCGAAAGCAGGCTCTGGTTGGTTGTAATTTTCTGCGGGTGTTTCTATGGGTGATTGTTCTGGGGAAGTTGTTTCAGGATTCATTGTTTTTACTTCAATCGTGATTCAATATGATTAAGACTCAAGGCTTTGGACAGATTCAATGAGCGATCGCACTACCTCAGCCCCAGCAGACGGCTCAAACCCCAAAGGAAACTTACCGCGAGCCAGCATTCTTAATCCGAGTGGCCCCAGGCTAATCATCCCCTTGATGTCTCTAAAAGAATTTCCCACGACTTGTAAACCAAACCGACGTTCATCAATCCAACCACCTTCCTTCACTAGATCAATTAATACTTTCCGGTGACGGATCGAACGACTGGCTTGATCGTCCTTGCGGTCGAGAATTTGCTGTTTAATTTTGCCGATTTGATCCATTGGTGCCACATCCATCGGACAAACCGTATTACACATAAAACAGCGGGTACAACCCCAGACGCCTTTGGTGCCTTCGTTGTAATTTTCCAAACGGGATTCTATTTCGGCGTCACGAGAATCCGCTACCATTCGATAAGCCTTTGCAAGGGCGTGAGGTCCTACAAAATCCGAATTGACCTCACGGGCGTTGCATTCAGAATAGCAGGCACCACACAATATACAATTGCCTGTTTGATTAAGGCGATCGCGTTCTTCGGGTGTCTGTAAAAACTCTCGTTCCGGTATAGGATTTGCCCCCGTACTCACATAGGGTTCAACTACTTCAAGATGATCCCAAAAACTACGCATATCCACTACCAAATCTTTAATGACCGGCATATTGCCCATTGGTGCAATAGTAATTTCTGGGATGGCATCTAAAGGTTTTTGCGGGGCATCTGAAAGGGTAGCACTCGCTGCTATCTGTTGCAGCCTTTGCACTTCACTGCCAATATTTTCCTTACACGCCAAAGCGGAACGACCGTTGATTCGCATTCCACAACTGCCGCAAATTGTGTTGCGACAATTCTTGCGAAAAGCTAAACTTCCATCCTGCTCCCACTTAATAAGATTTAGGCAGTCCAGAATTGTGTTACCAGGATCGACATCCAACGTGTAAGTCTGTACTACAGGAGAGGAATTTTGCTCCTGCCGGATGACCTTAAAAAAGACTTGCATGCTTCAAAGCTCTTCATTGCTCCTAACTTCTAGTCTAAAGCTGAATTTAGGATCTGTAGACAAATACAAGCTTTGTTTGGCATGACTAGACTAAGGGGTGTAGCTAATTTTTAGATGCCGAAGGCTTGTAAGGATAAAACAGACAGCTCTCCTGTCTTCCCCTCCAAAAGATAGATTTTCAGAAGTAAATACTTTACACTTTATACTTTAAACTTTACAAAATCTCTAGTCTCTAGTCTCTAGTCTGTCCTTTAACCATCTGCTATCTGGTAGTAAGAACCTCAACTTTTACCCAATTACGCAATTTTGCTGCAATCTAAGAATTTGGAGGATGCTCTTGTAAATATCCTTGTGAAAGTTGAGTGATTTAACGATATATTTTTTTAGTCAGCCAAATATTGGCATTAGACACTCTTTACTATACTGTAGATTGAAGTGTATTTTGCATATAGCGATGAGTGAAACCGCAACAGCTCCATTGACAGGGAAAGCACTGCTTCAAAAAGTAAAAGAGCTTTCACACTTACCACGGCGAGAAACAGCAAAACGCTGTGGCTATTACACCGTAACAAAGAACAACCAGACTCGCGTCAACTTAACAGACTTTTATGACGCAGTTTTAGGCGCGAAAGGTGTTCCCCTCGATCCAGAAGGAACAAAAGATGGTCGGGGTCGCGAACCAACCTATCGTGTAAGCGTACACAAAAATGGTCAAATTGTTATTGGTGCAACTTACACTGAGGCAATGGGATTAAAGCCTGGTGATGAGTTTGAAATTAAGCTGGGTTACAAGCATATTCACCTAATTCAGGTGGATGGTGGCAGTAAGACTGGAGACGATACCAGTGATGAAAGCGAAAGTGAGGAGGCGACTGCATGATAAGCGGTAATGCTTTCTGATATGGCGTTGCTTCTAACAAATTTATCGGGAAATTTGTTAGAAGCAACTGCCTCTCCTTTCAAGGGAGCATCCTAGGGAAAGCAAATACATCTTTTGTGGACTAGACATAAAAGCTGCGGGGGTTCATGCTTACCCCCAGCGGTAAATAAGGCAGTTTTTTCCCAAACTTGAGGTGTTACGCTTGAGCCAATGAAAGCTGTCTTTAACAATGCCTATTTTTGATCGAGCCGATTGGTGGCTGGTATCACTTCCACAAACTCCTGCTGTGTTGAAGGCGATCGCTTTCTTCATTGTCTGGTTAGTTCTTTGGTTGCCAGTTGCGATTCCTTTGGCAGCAGTGCTGAAATGGCGACCCTTTCACCCCTTGGCTGTAGAGCAAAAGCTTCCTTTATTAGCTTCGCTCTATTTAATTGCCCCTGCGATCGTCTGGGGTGCCGCTTGGGTGGAGGGGGCTTTTTTTTCGGATTATGGGTTGGACTGGAAAGCTTCAATATTCATTTCACTAGGACAAGGCTTCGCTTTAGGGGTGCTAAGTCTGCTAGTGGTATTTGGCATCCAAAAAGCGTTGGGCTGGGTCGAGTGGCGATCTCAAGAGAATCCTCTCTATGAAGATACACAGAACCCACCGCAAAATCTGTGGTCGGTAGTCGGATCTGTCTTACTACCAACATTGTTATTAGGATTATTGATTAGTGGAATTGAAGAGTTAATTTTTCGGGGATTTCTGCTTACGGAACTCCAGCAAGATTATTCAACTTGGGTAGCGGCGGCAGTTTCTAGTTTAATTTTTGCGCTGCTTCATTTGGTTTGGGAACAGCAGGAAACATTGCCTCAGCTACCGGGATTATGGCTGATGGGGATGGTATTAGTGCTGGCTCGTGTCTGTGATGATGGGAATCTAGGCTTGGCGTGGGGACTTCACGCCGGATGGATTTGGGCGATCGCAAGTTTGGATACGACGAGAGTGATTCGATACACCGGCATTGTTCCGGCTTGGGTAACTGGTTTGGGAGAAAAGCCTCTGGCGGGTGCGGCGGGAATTTTTTGTCTGCTGGGAACTGGGATTTTAATCTGGCAAATTTATCTTTAAAATGAGCATCTTTAAAATCAGCGATTTGCTGCCAGAATCGTGACGGGATTCAGCGGGGAAAACCGAGTCAGCGATCCCACGGGCACAGAACGCGATAGCTGTACTTGCAACAAGTGATAATCCCATTGCTGACGCGATAACCAACTCAAAGCCTCATTCAGGTGTTCCAGCGTGGCGAGTGCCAGTACCAAGCGCCCTGAAGCCGTTAAATGCGAATTGCAGGTATCGAGAATTTCAGTTAAATTGCCGCCGCTACCGCCAATAAAGATGCGGTTAGGTGCAGGGAGGCTGTACAAAGCTTCTGGGGCGCTGCCATGAATAGAAATCACATTTTCTACTTGGAAGCGATCGCAGTTCTGCTGAATTAACATCGTGCCAGCAGCCGTTTTCTCAATCGCATAGACGCGAGAAGTGGGGAATAAACGGGCAATTTCAATCGAAACTGAGCCAGTACCTGCCCCAATATCCCAAATAATTTGTCCCGGCTGTAGCGCCAGTTCTCCCAGTACAAGAACCCGCACTTCCCGCTTCGTCATCAAGCCAGGGCGATCGCTAAAACTCAAGAAACTCCCATCCGGGACTCCCAGCATCGGCAGGGCATCCAGATTCGGTAGGAATGCGTCCCCACTCTTACTCCCTGAATCAGAGGGACGTAGCAAGACAACAACATTCAAAGAAGCAAAATCTTGCTCTTGTAGAGCCGTAATTAACTGTCTTCCGACACAGGGAAAAGACCGAACTCGCTCATCGGCACCGCCTAAATTTTCACAAACCCAGAACTCATAAGTGCTAGGTAAATCTAAAGCGAGTAACAGACGAGCGATCGCTTCCGGCGTATTTTGGGTATCGGTTAATACAGCAATCTTCTCAATGCCCTGTTGCAGCGCTTGGGTTAACTCATCCAGCGATCGCCCGTGGGCGCTGATGACACGCGCATCCTGCCAGGGAACCTTAATCCGGTTAAAAGCCAGCTGAACCGAACTCAGATGCGGATGAAACGTTAATTCTGCTGAGGGTAGTTGTGCCACCAACAGCCGTCCTAGTCCAAAAAAGAGGGGATCGCCACTCACCAATACGACAATGCCGCCAGAACCCGCAGACAGGCGATCGCGAATTTCCACAACTACCTTTGTCAAGTCACCCAGAATCAAACGTTGGGCTGAGGAATTGGGAAAGTAAGAGAGATGGCGATCGCTCCCAATTAACAGCGTCGCTTGCTCTACAATCTCCCGCACACCATGACTCAGCCCATCTGCACCATCCAAGCCAATTCCAACAACGTGTACCAGTGTCATGAATAGCGGCTGAATGCACCCGATGGCGGAAAGTCGCTGCGATACCGACTCAACGCAAATCGGTTTTTCGTGACCCTAAATAGGCAGCGAATCCCTAACATTCCTCTGCCTCCCAAGCCAACAGAAGTAAAGCATTCACAATCGCAGCGGTAATCGGTGAACCGCCCTTGCGCCCCTCAATCCGAATTTGGGGTACGGGCGTCTTTTCTAGTACCGCTTTAGACTCTACGACGGAGATAAATCCAACGGGTGCGCCAATCACTAAAGCCGGTTGAATGGGTGCCGAGGGTAACTCTGCACACAAAGCCAGCAGAGCAGTGGGAGCATTACCAATCGCATAAATTGCCTCTGGAAATTCTTGCCAACATTTTAGTAAGCCGGTTTCCGTGCGCGTCTTGCCAGGGAGAGCAACGCTTGCTTGTTCCACAGCGGCAACCAGGGGATTGTTAAAGGTTTGCGCCACCATTCCCGCCACTCCCTGTTTGACCATGCCAACGTCTGTAACAATCGGCACACGACGCCGCAAGGCAGCGATCGCGCTTTCGATCGCCCCCTCACTAAATCGAATTAATTGGGCAAATTCAAAATCAGCGGTGCTGTGGATGGCTCGACGTACAATTGCGTACTCGGAGGGGCTAAAGCGGTGTTCGCCAATTTCTCGATCGATGAGAGCAAAACTTTGCTGGAGGATGGGATGAATGGGTAAGCTCATAAATCAGGAGTCAGCTAATAGCGATTTGTAAGCCGCTATTAGCCGATTGTTTTTAAAAAGTTAAAACGGGCCAATCAGGTTCCCGATAATACCGGGTCATATCGTCAAATTTTCGCAATTGCGCTTGGTGTGTCCAAATTTCTGGAGAATTTTCCAACCATTGGTTGTTAATTTGAGAAAGTTTTTCACACAAGCGAGCGCGGTTCAAATCTGGTGAAATATCGCCAAAATAGCCCAGCGTCACATGGGCAGTAAAACGATATTGCTGTTCAATCCCCAACTCTATCAAACTCCGACTTTGATAGATAAACCGGCGAAACTTCAACATTCGCTCGTAAGTGCCTTCGTCCTTGGGGACTAAACAAACCGCGACTGCACGGGGCATTACCATCAACCCCAGCAACTGCCAAAGCATCGGATTGCCGCCAGTGAGAGATGGCTGGGACTGCTCGAAAATTTGAGCAATGCGATCGCGCAGTTGTTCTTCAAACTCCGGATTCTCACTCGTGGTGTGCCGATAAGCACTGTCCCAAATCAAATCTGCTAAGGTCACATGAAAACTCTCAGCAGGGACTGGCACAATAAAACCAGGATCTAGCTGCTGTAGGAGTTGCTCTTGGCACGCTTTCAAGCTTTCGTAAAACGTCGCATTCTCGGATTCTTCTCCCGCAGGTGGCGTGATCGCCGAATAGCCAGGGAAAGGCACGGCTTGTCTTGTCCCTGACGGGGAGGGCTTAAACTTCGGAGACTCCTGTATATGCTGTACTTGGGACTCGTAGGTTGCAGGTAGTGTTAGCCGTGCTACCCGATTTAAATAAGTGTGATAAGTCTCGTCCAATCTTAATAGCCTCGTACTTTTCAGAGATGCTTTAATGCCAATTTACCTCTACTGGGGTGAGGATGATTTTGCCCTGGAAAAAGCTGTTGACTCCCTGCGCGATCGCATTCTCGACCCCCAATGGGCTAACTTTAACTATGACAAAATTTCTCAAGCGCTACCCGATGCGGTCATCACTGCTTTAAACCAAGCAATGACACCACCCTTTGGCAGCGCCTACCGTTTGGTATGGTTGGTTGATACTACTATATGCCTGCACTGTTCGGAATATCTGCTGGCTGAACTGGAGCGTACGATACCGGCGATTCCTGAGTCTTCAGTATTTTTGCTGACGACTCGCTCTAAACCCGATGGGCGTCTCCGATCTACGAAGCTGCTGCAAAACCATGCTGATATTCGAGAATTTTCGCTCATCCCGCCCTGGAAAACTGAAGAACTGCTAAAAAAGGTGCGTCAGGTTGCCCAGCAAGTCGGTGTAAAACTAACCCCCGCAGCTGCCGAACTGTTAGCCCAATCTGTGGGAAATGATACCAGACAACTTTGGAACGAACTGGAAAAGTTGCAGGTTTACGCCGGTATCCCGAAGCCTCTTCCCACCGCTTCTGACCAAGCAGGCGTATCCCAAGACGCGATCGCCCTTGAAGTCGTTGCTGCCCTAGTAACCTCTAACACCCAAAACAGCTTGCAGCTCGCATCGGCGATCGCCAAGGGGAATACCGCCCACGCCTGTTCGCTGGTTGCCGACTTAATTGGTCATAACGAACCCGCTTTGCGGATTGTCGCCACCCTCATCGGTCAATTTCGTACCTGGTTGTGGGTGAAACTGATGGTAGAGAGCGGTGAGCGAGATGAACGGGCGATCGCAACTGCGGCAGAAATCGGCAACCCCAAACGAATTTACTTTCTGCGCCAAGAAGTCAAAGACTTCTCTGTGCGTCACCTCACCTTAACCTTACCCTTACTCCTGGAATTGGAAGTCGCCCTCAAGCGAGGAGCTGACCCCATTTCAACGTTACAAATGAAAGTTATCGAACTGTGTCAATTGTATCAATGAAGGCATAAACACGTAGGAAGACTTCTTTCCTCCCTACCTCTACACCTAGAGGTAGGGAGGAAAGCGCTACCTATACCACCCAATCGTTACAGCTTTGGTAACACCCCGCTTTTTATGCGAAAGTGTGGTAAAATCCTCACACTCATAATATCCGTAGTTAGTTGTAGATTACTACTCGATCCTTACTCCGTAGGGAGAAGGCTTCTGTTTTCTGAGGTACCAACACGAGATGTAAATCTACGAATGCCCATCTCTAGCTGGAACTTCTCACCCTTAAAACAGTTCAGAAAAAGTAATCCGTGTGTGTTTTGATTTTCTATTTTTTGGTCGCACTAGATCATGATGACTTTATACAGTTCACGTCGCTCTCTGAATCGAGTCTTATCTCAATGCCTGAGTGTTGGTACTCTCGCTGCTCTAAGTCTGTTGTTAGGTTTTGCACCCGGTCTATCCGAGCGCTCTCATAGCATTGACTTTAGTTCTCAGGCATACGCTCAATCACCCTTCAGCTCTAAGGACTTAAGCAACTTCGCCAGGGCTGTTTTGGCGATGGAACCGGGTCGCCAAGCTGCCTATAACGAGATCAAAAGAATCGTGGGCAGTCCTCCAAATATTGCTTGCAGCCAGCCGAATAGCCTGCGATCGCTTCCAGGAAATGCACAGGCCATTGCCATCAATTACTGCAAACAGTCTCAAAAGATTGTTGAGAGCAACGGTTTGTCCATTGGATTATTTAATCAAATTACGGTGGAGGCGCAAAAAAATTCGGAGGTAGCAGCACAGATAAAAAATGAAATGATCCGTCTGCAAGCTCAGTAAAAAATAAACTTTTGCTGACCCTGCTTGACTCGGATATTGATGTCATCTGTGCTGATGTTAGTAGCATCACCATAACTTGCTGACTAAAGATTCCAGTGATGCTAACGATAACGCAACGCTTTCCCGCCAATTTGGATGCATCGGTCAACTTTACTCTTTTTCTGACTGCCGAGGAGCGCACGCGCAGCCGCTATCGCTTTGAAACTGCTGAGGGGCAAGCTTTGTATCTGCGCTTACCCAGAGGAACCGTGTTGCGCGATCGCGATCTCCTTCAATCTGAAATCGGTGATATCGTCGTGAGAATCGTGGCTAAACCGGAACCCGTTCTCACTGCGACTGCCCAGAAACCCCTCGATTTGGTGCGGGCGGCTTATCATCTAGGCAATCGCCATGTACCGATAGAAATCGCTGCCACTCATTTGCGGTTGTCTCCCGACCCAGTTTTAAAGTCAATGCTGGAACATCTGGGGATGGAGGTACGAGAGGAAATCTCGCCTTTTTATCCAGAAATGGGTGCCTATGGACACCATCATCACGCTTAGTTAATCGGGTAATCGGTAATGGGGGAGTTTTAAGTTTTGAGTTTTGATTTGTAGAAACGCGATAATCGCGTCTGAGTTTTAACGAGAACCGATACAAAACTCTAGGCTTCATCCTAAAACTCTTCCCCACTCCCTACGTACCAACAATGACTAACGAGCAATTACCGATTCCCCATTCTCCAGTTAACCTGCTGTGTCTTATGCAACTGGTGAGTCCCGCGTTGCCGGTAGGTGCTTATAGCTATTCCGAAGGGCTGGAAACCCTCGTCGATGCTGGTGTAATTGAGAACCTGCAACATCTGGGACACTGGCTCAAACAGGAACTGGGTTATGGGGCAATTCGGTTGGAAGCAGCGGTGATGATTCGGGGATATCGGGGGGCAATTGCCGGGGATTTAGAGGCTTTAAATTACTGGAATGTCTGGTTATCTGCTGCTAAGGAAACACAGGAGTTGCAAGCGCAAAGTTGGCAGATGGGGCGATCGCTCATGCGATTGCTTTTGGAATTACAGCCGCAGGTTCGGTCAATGGCGGATGCGATCGGGAATCCTTGTAATTATGCGATCGCTTTCGGCATTGCCACCGCCCATTGGCAAATCGACGCTGCATCTGCCCTCTTGGGCTACTTACACAGCTGGGCAACCAATTTGATCGCAGCCGGGGTCAAATTAATTCCCCTCGGACAAACGGCTGGGCAACAGCTACTCCTAGAACTACAACCCATCTTGATTCAGGCTGCCAAGGAAATTTTAGCGTTAGAAGATGACGCCCTGAGTAGTTGCGGCTGGGGATTAGCATTGGCGAGTATCGCTCACGAAACACAGTACACGCGCTTATTTCGGAGTTAAAAGAAATCGGCACAAAAACTAGTAAAAGCTGGGAATAGCTTATCGTTAATTGCCTTGCTACGATGAGCAATTAGCCATTCGCTTTCAGAAAATTTTATGAATGCTTTTCGGGTTGGAGTAGCTGGCCCAGTGGGTTCGGGAAAAACTGCCTTGGTTGAAGCCTTATGTAAGGCGATGCGGCAAAAATATCAAATTGCTGTAGTCACGAATGATATTTATACCCAGGAAGATGCCCAGTTTCTCGTGCGAAGTCATGCCTTGGAAAGCGATCGCATCCTGGGTGTCGAAACTGGCGGCTGTCCCCATACTGCCATCCGCGAAGACGCTTCCATGAACATCGCCGCCATTGAACAAATGGAACAGCGATT
>NZ_JACJOQ010000179.1:0-8264 GCF_014695635.1 Coleofasciculus sp. FACHB-712
TCTTGGGCTTGCAGTGGCTCAGGCGTAGAGGTTTGAACGCTTTCCTCATCGACTTGAGTCCACTCGGTATGGAAGAAGCCTGCTTTGTCAATGCGCTCGTAGGTATGAGCACCAAAGTAGTCGCGCTGAGCTTGGGTAAGATTTTGCGGCAAGCGATCGCGTCGGTAACTATCGAAGTAATCTAGCGACGCGCTGAATGCCGGAACTGGAATCCCCAGCTTCGCCGACTGCGCTAATACTTCCCGCCAAGCATCCTGGCGATCCAAAATGGTCTGCTTAAACTCAGGAGCCAAGAGCAAATTCGGCAACTCTGGATTGTCCTTGAAAGCAGATTTAATCTTATTCAAGAATCCGGCTCGAATAATGCAACCACCCTTCCAAATCCGGGCAGTTTCGCTCAAATTCAGGTCATAGGAATAAGCCTTCGACGCCGAACTCAATAGCGCCATCCCTTGGGCGTAAGAGCAAATCTTCGAGCAATACAGAGCATCACGGATTTGGTTAATGAAGGTTTTGGCGTCTCCCTCATACTTGCCACTAGGACCCGTTAATATCTCCGAAGCAGCCACCCGTTCCTTCTTAAAGGCAGACATGATCCGGGCATTCACCGCCGCCGTCATCGTTGGAATAGCGATCCCCAGCTCCAGCGCACTCTGCACCGTCCAGCGACCCGTCCCTTTCTGCCCAGCCGCATCAAGAATTACATCGACCAGAGGCTGCCGAGTGTCGGGGTCTCGGTAATTGAAAATATCCGCTGTAATCTCAATCAAATAAGAATTGAGTTCATCAGTGGTATTCCATTCGGCAAATACTTCGTGTAGTTGGTTCGCGTCTAGCCCCAGCGCATTCTTGAGTAAGTCGTATGCCTCTGCAATCAGCTGCATATCGCCGTACTCAATGCCATTGTGTACCATTTTGACGTAGTGACCGGCACCCGCAGGGCCGATGTAGGTGACACAGGGGCCATCATCCACCTGAGCCGCAATTTTCGTCAAAATTGGTTCCAGATACTCATAGGAGCTTTTCGTACCTCCCGGCATCAGACTAGGGCCATTCAGCGCTCCTTCTTCACCTCCACTGACGCCCATCCCGATAAATCTGAACCCAGATGGCTCTAATTCGCGGGTGCGACGAGCGGTATCGTCAAATAAGGAGTTGCCACCATCAATAATGATGTCACCCTCATCCAGTAACGGTTTGAGCTGGTTAATCACCGCATCTACCGGCGCACCCGCTTTCACCATAATCAGGATTTTGCGAGGGCGTTCTAAGGATTGGACAAAATCTTCAATGGAATAAGCAGCATAGACATTTTTGCCCTGCGCTCGCTCAGCCATAAAGGCATCCGTTTTTTCTGGAGTGCGATTATAGACGGAAATGGGGAACCCATTACGCTCCACATTCAGCGCCAAGTTCTCGCCCATGACCGCCAAACCAATCACACCAAAGCTCTGCTGTGTCATAAGATTCAATGTTCAACTCTGCAATGCTTTTGAACAGTTGCTTTTCCTTCAGAGTAGCCCGATATCCTGAGAGTTTTCCCTAAAGAAGATATTAAGAGTCGCAAAAGTAGTACCGCCTCCTTCGGCGAAGAATCAACAATTGAAACAGCAGATTTAGTTTTTATTTGTATCTAAGTCAACAATCTCAAGCAGAATTGAAACATAGACACAAGTTTTGGAGCATCCACGAAATGCTGGCATATATCCTAGCGATCGCTGTTGCAGTCGGTAGCTTCGCCCTTTACATGGCGGCTTTCTTTTTCCCCGAAGTACACCGAAAGAGTGATTTTATCTGGAGTGGGGTGGGATTGTTCTATGCCCTGGTTTTATGGGTGTGTGCTGGACGCATCACCGGCGGTGTGCTGCTAGGTCAAATCGCTAGCGTAGCGCTAGTCGGTTGGTTAGGTTGGGAAACCCTGACATTACGACGCAGTCTCACCCCCGCAGCGCAGCAAACTGAGATTCCGAGTCCCGAAGCATTGCAGGAAAAACTGACCAGTTTATCCATACCGCAGCGGATAACCAGTCTATTTGCAACTTTTAAGGACAAAGCTCAGCAGACGGCAAGTAAAGTGACTCAGGGCAAATCGGGCACTGGAACCCCCCAATCAGGGGCATCCAAGACGACACCTGCGCCAACCTCCACCGACGCCGGAAAACCCCGTGTTACCGTGCTGGATAACCGGACGGATGAAGATGAGGATGAAACGGTGTTACTCAATCAACCACCCGTTCCACCCGCACCCTCAAAGCCGGAATCCCAGCCGGAATCTCAGATGGAAGTAATATCCGTCCCATCTGAAGAAAGTGTCCAAGACACAGACTTGGATGACTTGGAACCCCCAGCATCTGTAGAAGCAACTACAGGAGAAACAGTCATAACACCAGAGACTGCCCCATCCGCACCTTCAGAGGTGGAGGCTAACCCAGAAGCTAACCCAGAAAATGTGCCCGAACCCGTTCGTCCGAACCCACCCGACCCCGAACTGGTGGAAGCTGCTCTAGAAGATGCTGAAGAAAAGCATATTCCAGCTTCACCTCCAGAACCAGCCCATGAAGAAACAAGTGACTCGGTGAGTGGAACAGAGCAGGCAAATCAGCCGTTAGAAAATCCACCCAACCCAACTTAAAAATAAAGGTTAGGAGGAAAATGAATCCCGAAGATGTTGCATAGCGCCAAAAAAGCAGCGCAAGATATAGCAGTCTTGAATGCTTTCTAAAGCGAGATCCCAGACTTCTCTCTTGAAGTTTGGGATCTGAAGGACGGGCATCTTACAGCTAAAATCGGATTGCGATCGCTGCTTATTCCATTTTCTTGCTTTGTGTTCTGTGCATCTTTGCGGTTCATTTTTCCGCTGCAACTTGAAGAGATTGCGATTTGTAACCGATAATGATTGAAAGCAACTCAATCATTTCTCGGCATTAAACTGTGACAGAAACAGGGAACTACAAAGACACCGTTAATCTGCCCAAAACCCAATTTGATATGCGGGCGAACGCTATTAAGCGGGAACCGGAACTGCAAAAATTTTGGGCAGATCAGCAAATTTACGAGCGACTGTCGCAGAACAATCCCGGCGAAATTTTTGTTTTGCATGATGGGCCGCCCTATGCCAATGGTTCGCTCCACATTGGTCATGCTTTAAATAAAATCCTCAAAGACATCATCAACCGCTACCAGCTCCTGCAAGGGCGCAAAGTTCGCTACGTTCCGGGTTGGGATTGTCACGGCTTGCCGATTGAGTTGAAAGTCCTTCAGCAAATGAAGCCAGCAGAGCGGCAAAATCTGACACCTCTGGATCTCCGCCACAAAGCCAGAGATTTTGCGCTTCATACAGTAGACGAGCAGCGCCAAAGCTTCCAACGTTACGGTGTCTGGGGCGACTGGGAGCATCCGTATCTGACTTTAAAACCAGAGTACGAAGCCGCTCAAATTGGCGTCTTCGGTGAGATGGTGCTGAAGGGATATATTTATCGCGGTTTAAAGCCAGTTCACTGGAGTCCTAGTTCTAAAACGGCGCTGGCTGAGGCAGAGTTAGAGTATCCCGAAGATTCTGAAGGTCGCCCAGCTCATACCTCGCGCAGCCTTTATGCAGCTTTCCAGATGACGAATCTGGGGCCAGCCGTGCGATCGCAATTGCAACCATTCTTGCCCGATCTCGGTGTGGCAATTTGGACGACGACGCCTTGGACGATTCCCGCCAACCTAGCGGTAAGCCTGAATCCAGAACTGACTTACGCAGTGGTGGAAGTGGAGGCAGATTCTCTGCCGATTTCAACCAAATACCTGTTAGTAGCTGCCGATTTGGTAGAACGCTTGTCCACGACGCTCTCGACTAATCTCACGGTAAAAGCGACAGTACCGGGTAAAGATTTGGAACACAGCACTTACCGACACCCACTCTTCGACCGCGAGAGTCCGATTGTGATTGGGGGCGATTATGTCACCACCGATTCCGGTACGGGATTAGTTCACACGGCTCCCGGTCATGGGGATGAGGATTACAAAGTCGGTCAACGCTACGGTTTACCTCTGCTGTCGCCAGTAGATGCCGATGGCAACTTCACGCAAGAAGCAGGGCAGTTTGCCGGGTTGAACGTCCTGGGTGAGGGAAATCAGGCAGTGATTGACGCCCTAAGCCAAGCGCGATCGCTACTGAAAGAGGAACCCTACGTTCACAAATATCCTTACGACTGGCGTACGAAAAAACCGACCATTTATCGAGCCACAGAACAGTGGTTCGCATCGGTGGAGGGATTTAGAGAAGAGGCGCTAAAAGCGATCGCTTCCGTGAACTGGATTCCTGCTCAAGGTGAAAATCGGATCACGGCAATGGTCGCGGATCGTTCCGATTGGTGTATCTCCCGTCAGCGCAACTGGGGCGTGCCAATTCCCGTTTTCTACGACCTAGAAACCAACGAACCGCTACTAAACGAGGAAACCATCGCCCACGTCCAGGCAATCATTGCTGAAAAGGGTTCGGATGTCTGGTGGGAAAGGTCGGTCGAGGAACTCTTGCCAGAAAGTTATCGCCATAACGGTCGCAGCTACCGCAAAGGCACGGATACGATGGATGTCTGGTTTGACTCTGGCTCCTCTTGGGCGGCGGTAGCGAAACAGCGACCAGAATTGGAATATCCAGCAGATATCTATCTAGAAGGCTCCGATCAGCACCGGGGTTGGTTCCAATCGAGTTTGCTCACGAGTGTGGCAACGAACGACATCGCGCCCTACAAAACCGTCTTGACCCACGGCTTTACCTTGGATGAGCAGGGACGCAAGATGAGTAAATCTCTGGGGAATGTCATCGACCCCTCGATTGTCATCAATGGGGGCAAAAATCAAAAAGAAGAGCCACCCTACGGTGCTGATGTTTTGCGCCTGTGGGTTTCCTCGGTGGATTATTCTTCAGATGTCCCCATCAGCAAGAACATCCTCAAACAGATGGGAGATGTTAGAAACAAGATTCGCAATACGGCGCGGTTCTTGTTAGGAAATCTACACGATTTTGACCTAGCTAAAGATGCAGTACCTTACGAACAACTGCCAGAACTCGACCGCTATATGTTGCACCGGATGACAGAAGTCTTCGGGGAAGTCACGCAAGCATTTGAGAGTTTCCAGTTCTTCCGCTTTTTTCAAACAGTGCAGAATTTCTGCGTTGTTGACTTGTCCAATTTTTATCTAGATATTGCCAAAGATCGGCTTTATATTAGCGCTCCAGATAGCTTCCGTCGCCGTAGTTGTCAGACAGTTTTGGCGATCGCTCTGGAAAATTTAGCGCGCGCGATCGCGCCGGTTCTCTGTCATACAGCAGAAGATATTTGGCAATATCTCCCCTATCCCACACCCTACAAATCCGTGTTTGAATCGGGGTGGGTGAAGTTAGAGGAGCATTGGAAAGCTCCAAAATTGGCAGGATTTTGGCAACAATTGCGACAAATCCGCACTGAGGTGAATAAGGTGATGGAGCAAGCAAGGGCAGAAAAAATGATTGGCTCTTCTTTGGAAGCCAAGGTATTACTTTATGTCCCAAATGCTGAGTTCCGCTCTTTACTGCAAGCCTTGAATTTGACTTCAGCTTTCCATTCTCATTCTCCGTCTTCAGGATTGGGTAATCGAGTAGATGAGCTGAGATACTTGTTTATCTCCTCCCAAGTAGAGCTGCTAGATTCTTCGGAAGCATTGCAAGGCTTAAAATACAGTTCGCAGACAGAAGCTTTATCGATTGGCGTAGTGAAAGCAGACGGGGAAAAATGCGATCGCTGCTGGAACTACTCGATTCATGTGGGCGAATCTGCCGAGCATCCCCTATTGTGCGAACGTTGCATTCCCGCCTTAGAAGGTAAATTTTAGTTCACAAAAAGCGATGGCTTCGCCTCGGCTAAGAGCCTACGCCCTTCCCTCCGCCCTGCGCTATCCCCTACAGCTCCTAACCCCTCCCTGCTTGCGGGGAGGGGTTAGGGGTGGGGTTCTTTTATGATGAGCAATTAGTATAGATTTTTCACCATTACATAGCATTACATAGCGTCAGAGTAGTCAACGCCGCTCAAATTTGCCCCAAATTTAGAAACTTCAGATTTTGAGTAAAATTGGCAATTTATTAATAATTTCGCGCTCAAGAACAGGCTGATGCAAAGGTAAAAAACAAATATTAATAATCTTTAGTTAATTTCATCTACCAAAAGTTATAAAAAAATTATTAAAGCTTAAAAGGAAACTCTTCCTCTAGCAATATTCCTTATAAAATTCTCTTGCGGAAGCGACTCAGATACAGGTATTGTCGTAGATCGTAGAAACCTGGTAGTGTAAGTTTCACCTAATCAGGGTCTATACCCCTCAGGGAGCATCAGGGAGTCTACCACCACAATTTCTTTATCTCTCTAACAGTCCAGCAATGGGGTGTTTTGTTTAGTTAATCTCTGAAGAATGAAATCCCTGCAACCTCTGTTGGGGCGTACCTACCTGCGTCTAACAGCTATCCTAACGTGTTCGTTTGCTTTTGCTTTTCAGTCGTTGCCCGTTAGCGCAATAGACATCTTGAATACCGCCTCTGCTGCGGGTGACAATCTCCCCCCAGAAGGCGTGAAATCCAATGAAACTTCAGTCACAGCAGGTCAAGCGGCTCTAGAACTGATCAAAACAGGCGATCGCGCCGCAGCAGAACCGGGCGACACGGTTGTTTATCGCTTGGCGTTGAAAAATACCGGCACAGCCACTGCCAGCAATATCAGCATTACAGACACCCTACCTGTGGGCTTACGGTATGTGCCGGAGTCCTTGCAAGCCTCGCTGACCACTGGCTCCAGTACTGCCCAAACCACTATACAACCCGCTACTACGTCCAACCGGACAGTTACCTTTAATTTTCCTAAACTTGAGCCGAACCAAACCCTGAACGTGGTTTATGCCGCCGTGGTAACGCCAGACGCCATTCGCGGTAACGGGAGAAATCAGGCACAAGAAACAAGGAGCAACATTGCCAGCCATCAGTTGCGGATTCGACCGGGCATTTTGTCAGACTGCGGCACCCTGATTGGGCGAGTATTTGTCGATAAAAACTTTGATGGCGAACAGCAGCCAGGAGAACCAGGAGTGCCCAATGCTGTAATTTTTATGGATGACGGCAACCGCATCACGACCGATGCCAACGGTTTATTCTCACTTGCCAATGTTATCTCTGGCTACCGCACCGGCACGCTGGATTTAACCAGTCTACCGGGCTACACTCTGGCTCCCAACCAAAAATTTATTGAGCGCAATAGTCAGTCCCGCCTGGTGCAACTCGAACCGGGAGGATTAGTACGGATGAATTTCGGGGTGACACCCACCTATCGGGAGGGCAAGCAGTGATGAACCAGGCAAAAGGCAAAAAGCAGCCGCCAAAAGATGGAATTTTGGCGTATTTCTCGTTCTTTTTACTGTTTACTTTTTATTTCTTACTTCCTCGCTCCGCAAAGGCAAATGAACTGTCTGCACCCCCTCAAGGTGGACTCGCAGAAGATTCTGAGTTTGCAATTAAAAATTCCACCACTCTCCCTGCAATCGAGCAGGCGGCTGCCCTAGAGAGGACACCAGAGAATTCAGAAGTCTTGGGCACAAATTCTGAATTCGCCGTCCAAGATTCAGCAGAAATTCTAGATTTAGCTCAAAATACTATACCGACGGATTCACCCCTCCCTTCAGTAGAGACGGTAACGGTAGAGGAATCGGCAAAACCAGCAACAGCAGCGCCCAGCCTCGTAGCGCCTGAAAATACCGCACCGACGGCTCCACCCCTTCTCGAACTTCGAGAACAGGTTGGGACAGCGCCTGAGAACTCGACAACGATCGTACCAACTGCCACCGAGCTGAGACAGTCGATCCCTCAAACAAATGCCCAGCAACCTGCTAAGCCAAACTCAGATGCGATTCTGGCACCCACCGAAGTTCGGATTCTGACCCCTAAAAGTGGAGTCTTGGGAGAGTCGTCTACTAACCTCGTTGTCCAGTACCACACCCAAGCTCAGGTACAAGTCAGCGTCAACAGAAAACCACTGGATGCCAAAACATCCACCCAGATAGAGCGAGACCAAGCCCAAAATATCATTACTCAGGTTTGGTACAACGTCCCTCTAGAGAAGGGAGAGAACACAATTACAGTGCAAGCGAATAACGGCACCTCGGCAAGTGTCAAGCTAACTGTAAAAAGGACAACTGCCCAAACCTTAGAAATTGCTCCGGTGAGCGATGCTCGGATTCCCGCTGATGGGCGATCGCTA
>NZ_JACJOQ010000018.1:0-2409 GCF_014695635.1 Coleofasciculus sp. FACHB-712
GTGTTGTAGGCAAACGCCCAAAACAGATTTTGGCGGATTTTGTTGAAAGTCGCACGGGAAAGCTGGATTGACTTGACAACATCCAGAAGGCGATCGCGCATCAGAACAATTTGAGCAGTTTCAATGGCGACATCGGTTCCCCCTTGGAGGGAAATGCCAACATCTGCTTGTGCCAAAGCGGGGGCATCGTTGATGCCATCACCAACCATTGCGACGTGTTGACCCTGAGCTTGTAGCTGGGCAATCGCGGCGGCTTTGGCGTCTGGACGGACATCTGCTAAGACATCCGAGTCTGGATTAAGTTCCAACTGAGACGCGATCGCCCTTGCCGCTTCTAGTCGATCTCCAGTCAGCAGCATCACCCGCAATCCCATTTGCCGCAGGCGAGACACCGTTGCTTTCGCATCCGGTCGGAGGGTATCGGTGACGCCAATCAACCCCGCTAATTGACCGTCAGCGGCGACATAAACCACCGTTTTCCCCGCAGATGCCAGTTGTTGAGCCTGGTTTTGTTCGGAATCGCTGAGGGAAATTCCTTGCTGAGTCAACCAGTCTGCATTCCCCAGTAAAACCCGCACGCCTTCAACCAAAGCCGATACCCCTAGTCCCGGTTCCGTATAAAACTCTTGGGCAAGGGGGATGGTTAACTCTTGGCGGTGCGCTTCTTCCCCGATTGCCTCTGCCAGGGGGTGGGTGGTGCCACTTTCTGCCGCCGCCGCCAGTTGCAGGAGCATTTCTGGGAGGAAGTTCCCTACCGGCAAGCAATCAGTCACGATGGGATGACCCGTGGTGAGAGTACCCGTCTTATCAAATACCACGATATCCAGGTGGTGTACCCGTTCCAGCACGTCGCCGCCTTTGATCAACAGCCCTCTTTCTGCCCCCAGACCCGTTCCCACCAAAATTGCCGTGGGGGTCGCTAAGCCTAAAGCGCAGGGGCAAGCGATGACGGAGACCGAAATTGCTAGCTTTAAACTGAGTAACAAAGCTGAGTGCTGTAGAGGTGGGGGTTCCCTGTCTATGCCGCTGGCATGGTGCATGACTGAGTGCATCGCTGAGTGGCTCTCTATCCCTACTGCGCTCAACATCGTGACATCAGGCCAAAGTTGAGAGCCGATGAAGTACCAAAATAAAAACGTGAAGGTTGCTGCTGCCAGAACGCCGTAGGTGAAGTACCCCGCCACCGTATCCGCCAATAGCTGCACGGGAGCTTTCCGGATTTGGGCTTCTTCGACCAGGGCGACAATTTGTGCCAGAGTCGTATCCTTGCCGGTGCGAGTTGCCTTGATCGCGATCGCTCCCGACTGATTCAGCGTCCCAGCTGCCACCGAGTCTCCCGGTTGCTTCATCACCGGAACCGGCTCCCCAGTCAGCATTGACTCATTCACCGTTGTCTGACCCGCCACCACTTCTGCATCGACCGGGATCTGCTCTCCCGGCAAAACCCGCAACCATTCACCTACGCGGACTTGCTCAACAGGGATTTCAATGCCCCCGAAGTCGCTCCCCTTGGCACTTCCTCTAGGCGTAGAGTCAGCAACCGTAGGATTGGCAATTAAGCGAGCAACTTTCGGCTGGAGCGCCAACAATGCCTGAAAGGCTGCGGCGGCACGACCTCTCGCCCGTTGCTCCAAGGTGCGCCCTAGCAGGATAAAGCCTAACAGCATGACTGGCTCATCAAAGAAACATTCCCAACCCAGCTGAGGGAATAGCAACGCCACGCAGCTAGCCGTGTAAGCTGTAAGCGTTCCTAGCGCCACCAGGGTGTTCATATTGGGAGCATTTCGCCGCAAGCCCCGCCACCCATCGACTAATATCTGGCGTCCGGGAAAGAGTAACGCTGCTGTTGCTAATCCCCAGTGAAACCAAATGTTGGTCAGGGGTGAAAAATAAGCGGGAAAAGAGATGAAGTGTTGATTGAGATGACCAATTCCGGACAGCAAAATCAGAACGCCCGCAATGAATAATTGCCTCAACTGCTGGCGATTTTCTAGGGCGTGCCGTTCTGCTGGACTCAGAGTCTCTTTTGCTTTTTCGCCTGCGTTGGTGGCGAGACGAGGCTGGGTCGGAAATCCAGCTTCTGTCACCTGTTCGGCTAACGCAACTGGGTCAATCGCACCCGCTTCGCACTCTACGACAGCGACTTCTGTCACCAGATTAACGCGGGCAGAAACGACGCCTGGATGCTGGGTTAGCTGCTTTTCTACCGCTTTCACGCAGCCTGCACATTTCATGCCTGTGACATCCAAGGCGATCGTCTCTAGCGGCGATGCAGGGGTAGCGGCTACGGTTTGGGGGGATTGCATAGAGAATCTTGGGACTTTCCACGACACCTCAACGCCAGACTGTTCTAGCGTCTCTATTTTGAGGTTAGGCGAAAGTCCGGGCGATCGCGCAAAAATTCTTAAT
>NZ_JACJOQ010000180.1:0-10160 GCF_014695635.1 Coleofasciculus sp. FACHB-712
AAAACCAACCTCGCCAAATTTACCCGGATGCTTCAGGGACAGCGAGATTTGGAAACCGTCTCCAAGCTCATTCTCTCGGAACTCGCTCCTCTGGTATCCGCGCAACACGGTGTGTTTTACCTGATGGAAAGTGGCGAGCAACATCAGGCATTCCTGAAACTCCTGAGTACCTATGCCTACCGCGAGCGCAAGCATCTCGCCAACCACTTCCATTTAGGAGAAGGCTTGGTGGGACAATGCGCCCTGGAAAAAGAACGGATTCTGCTCAGCGAGGTGCCGGACAACTATATCAAGATCAGCTCTGGCTTAGGGGAATCTACGCCGCTGAATGTTGTTGTGTTGCCCGTTCTTTTTGAAGGGCAAGTGACCGCGGTGATTGAACTAGCTTCTTTCCGGCGATTTAGCGAGATTCACCTCACCTTCTTCGATCAACTTACCGAAAGCATTGCCATCGTTCTGAATACGATCGCCGCTTCGATGCGTACCGAAGAATTGCTCAAGCAGTCCACCGCCCTGGCAGAAGAACTCCAAACCCAGCAGAAAGAACTCACAGAAACGAATAAGCGACTGGAACAACAAGCCAAATCACTCCAGGCATCCGAGGAACTGCTCAAGAATCAACAGGAACAGTTGCAGCAAACCAACGAAGAACTGGAAGAGCGATCGCGCTTACTCGCGATGCAAAACCGCGAAGTCGAGCGCAAGAATCGAGAAATCGAACAGGCAAGACAGTCGGTGGAGGAAAAAGCCGAGCAACTGGCACTCACCTCGAAGTACAAGTCGGAATTCTTGGCGAATATGTCCCACGAATTGCGGACGCCGCTAAATAGCTTGTTGATTTTGGCTCGTCTACTTTCTGATAATCCAGAGGGGAACCTGACGCCGAAGCAAGTCGAATACACCCGCACCATTCATTCCGCAGGCACCGATCTGTTGGGACTGATTAACGACATCTTGGATCTGGCAAAAATTGAATCGGGAACGATGTCGGTTGACATCGATCAGATGTTATTTACCGATTTGCGGAGCCAGATGGAGCGAACGTTCCAGCAAGTGGCGCACGACAAAGGACTCGCCTTTACTGTCGAATCCGACGAAAGACTGCCCAAGGGAATGTATACCGACTCGAAACGGTTACAACAAGTCCTGAAGAATCTGCTCTCGAATGCCTTTAAATTTACGGATCAGGGTGCAGTCCGATTACGAGTCGAGCTAGCCACAGGCGGCTGGAGTTCCGAACAGGGGAGTTTAAATCGCGCCCAGACCGTCATTGCTTTTGCCGTCAGCGACACAGGGATTGGGATTGCACCAGATAAGCAGAGAATTATTTTTGAGGCTTTTCAGCAGGCGGATGGAACAACCAGCCGCAAATACGGCGGGACGGGTTTGGGCTTGTCAATCAGTCGAGAAATTGCCCGACTGCTGGGCGGAGAAATTCGTCTGGTGAGCAGTCCGGGACAGGGAAGCACGTTTACCCTCTATTTGCCGCAAGCTTATCAAGATGGGGCAGCAGGAATGAGTCCGGAAGTGCGAAGTATCCTTCCAGGAGCGAGGAGTCCCGTCGCCCCCAGTACCCTCGCACCCAGTATCCCTCAGACCCTTGATGTTCGACCGGCAATTCCACCGGCAACTCCACTGGCGACTCCACCAGCAACTCCACTGGCGACTCCACCGGCGAATCGAAACGACGGCGTTCGTTCCTCCAGTCTCGGAGAGGCAAGTGTCGCCGCGAGTCCCTACCCGCGTTCTGCACACATGGCTGACATTAGCGATGACCGGGACGATATCCAAGCGGGCGATCGCGTGTTGCTAATTGTGGAGGACGATATCAATTTTGCCCGGATCTTGTTGGACATGGCACGACAACAAGGCTTCAAAGGGCTGGTGGCGTTGCGAAGCGATACAGCTCTGGCAATGGTGCGAGAATATCAGCCGGATGCGATTACGCTAGATATTCGGTTGCCGGTGATGGATGGCTGGACGGTGTTAGACCGTTTGAAGCACGACCCAGGCACTCGTCACATCCCCGTGCATATCATCTCCGTCGAAGAAGTCCAGCAGCGCAGCTTGCAACAAGGAGCGATCGCTTATCTACAAAAACCTGTCAGCAGCGAAGCGTTAGCGCAGGCGCTATCTGACATTAAGGGATTTGTCGAGCGCCCCGTGAAGAACTTGCTGGTCGTAGAAGATGATGAAACTCAACGCCACAGCATTGTCGAACTAATCGGCAATAGCGACGTGCAGACGACGGCTGTAGGCACTGGGACAGAGGCACTCGAAGAGCTGAGAACCGGGCACTATGATTGCCTGGTACTGGATTTGGGACTGCCGGATATGACTGGATTTGAGTTGATGGAGCAAATCAAACAGGAGCCTAGCCTGACGACACTCCCAATCATTGTTTATACCGGCAGGGAATTAACCAAGCAACAAGAAACCGAACTCAAGCGCATTGCCGAGACGATTATCATCAAAGACGTGCGATCGCCAGAACGTCTTCTGGATGAAACCGCCTTGTTCCTCCACCGAGTGCAGGCAAATCTACCCCGCCCGAAACAACAAATTCTGGAACAATTGCATCAAACCGATCCGGTTCTGACTGGCAAGAAAGTTTTGATTGTTGATGACGATGTGCGGAATATCTTTGCCCTCACCAGTATGCTGGAACTCCATCAAATGGAAGTGTTGTATGCCGAAAATGGCAGAGATGGCATTGCGAAGTTGCAAGAACGCCCCGACATTGATATTGTCCTGATGGACGTGATGATGCCGGAAATGGACGGTTACGAAACCATGCAAGCTATTCGCCAGCTCGATTCATTCGCAACACTACCGATGATCGCTCTCACCGCCAAAGCCATGAAAGGCGATCGCGAAAAGTGTATTGAAGCGGGTGCGTCCGACTACATCACCAAACCTGTAGATACCGAGCAATTGCTCTCCCTGCTTCGCGTCTGGCTCTATCGATAAGGCAAAAGAAAAAAGGCAAAGAAGCAGCAAAAGTTCTTGCTGTTTCTTTGTCTCTGTTTCTTTTACCTTTCTACCTTTTACTTTTTACTGTATGAACACGCCCAAAAATAGCAGCGAACTTGAAGATATTGAAATTCAGTTGCTATTGGAGGGCGTGTATCGTTACTACGGATTTGATTTCCGAAATTATGCTCCCGCTTCACTCAAGCGCCGCATCTGGAATGCGATTCGTGCGGAGCATTTAAGCAGTGTATCCGCGCTTCAGGAAAGAGTCCTCCACGATGCAAACGCGATGGAGCGATTTCTGCTCGGTCTCTCCGTCAACGTGACCGCCATGTTCCGCGATCCGACCTTTTATTTAACATTTAGAAATAAAGTTGTTCCCTTATTGCGAACATATCCATTTATTCGGATCTGGTGTGCAGGTTGTTCAACTGGAGAGGAAGTTTATTCAATCGCAATTTTGTTGCAAGAAGAAGAGCTTTATCACCGTTGCCGCATCTATGCAACCGACATGAATGAGATGGTATTAAGAAAAGCCAAAAGTGGCATTTTTCCCCTCCATTTAATGCAGGAATATACTCAGCATTATCTCAAAGCAGGCGGGATTAAGTCTTTTTCGGAGTATTATACCGCTGCTTATGATAGCGCTATTTTTCGGGCGTCACTCAAAGAAAACATTATTTTTTCTCAACATAATCTAGCTATCGATGGTTCTTTTAATGAATTTAATGTCATCTTATGTCGCAACGTCCTAATCTATTTCAATCCATTTCTTCAGGAACGGGTTCACAATCTTTTGTACGATAGCCTTTGTAGATTTGGGATTTTAGGATTAGGTCGTCAGGAATCCCTGAAAACCACTCTATACGAAAAACACTATGAGGAGTTAGAAAATCATGAAAAGATTTACCGAAAATTGGCTTAATTAAAACTTTCCAATTACAAATTACACATAAATGCAAGATTTCCCAAATCAATGGAATAAAAAGGAGGTGAACATTTTTTAGGTCAAGAGTAGTAGGTAATTGGAAATCCTTCACTACCCACCCGTTTTATTGAGTTTTGCCCATCTACTGATTCATGGTGAGTATGACTTTTGATATTGTTGTTGTCGGCACATCATTAGGTGGGTTACAAGCTTTAACCGTAATGCTCGCAGGTCTACCAAATACTTTCCCAGCGGCTGTGGTTGTCGTCCAACACCGTCACAAAGCCTCTGATAACACGCTGAGCTTCTTTCTCCAGCAGTACAGCACTTTGCCGGTGGCGGAAGCGGAAGATAAAGAAGAAATTCTGCCTCGACGGGTATACCTAGCTCCCGCTGATTATCACTTACTGGTGGAACCCCGACAGGCATGGGGACACCGCCAAGGTCGGTACGGAGGCATCGCCACATTAGCACTCTCCACTGAGGCTCCTGTATGCAATGCCCGACCGTCGATTGATGTGCTGTTTGAATCGGCAGCTGATGCTTATGCACAGAGAGTTATCGGGGTGATTTTAACCGGAGCAAGTCAGGATGGAGCGAAAGGCTTGGCAAAAATTAAAGCACGCGGCGGACGGGCTATAGTACAAGAGCCTGCAACAGCAGAAAGCCGGATCATGCCGGAAGCCGCGATCGCATCTGTAACGGTAGACTGGATTGTGCAGCTCCAAGACATTGCCCCTCTTTTAGTCAACCTTTGTCAATCGGCTGTGAGGTGAAAAAATCAGATATGTGACGCCAAAGCCCTAGTAGCTCAACAGCCGAATCTAGACACATCAAATCTTCATCTAAAAACCCTGGATTCTGGTTTCTAAAATTTGTAACTTTGGATAGTGGTATCAATAGCGAAACAGTGGCAGGCTCGACAAAGCCGCTCAAACAAGTCCCGACCTTCCAGAAAATGCAGCCCGAAGAAATAGTTAACGTCCTCCTTGTGGACGATCACCCAGAAAATTTACTGGCTTTGGAGGCGATCCTGGGCAGCCTCGGTCAAAATTTGGTCAGAGCTACATCGGGCGAACAAGCCTTGCGATGTCTGCTTGAGCGGGATTTTGCCGTGATTTTGCTTGATGTCCAGATGCCCGGTCTAGATGGATTTGAGACGGCAAAGCTGATTCGACAACGACAGCGATCGCGCCACACGCCGATTATTTTCCTAACCGCATTTAGCAGCAGCGACTCTCTGGTTTTCAAAGGTTATTCCCTGGGTGCAGTAGATTACCTGCTGAAACCGCTGGAGCCGGAAATATTAACCTCCAAGGTGGGGGTGTTTGTTGACTTATTCAAGAAAACCGCAGAGGTGAAACGACAAGCGGCACAACTGACTGCTGTTAACTTAGAACTTAAGCAAAGTGAAGAGCGTTTTCGCTCGTTAAGTGCCTGCTCGCCCCTAGGCATTTTTATGACCGATATTGAAGGGCGCTGTACCTACGCAAATCCGCGCTGCCAAGCGATTTGTGGCTTAACGCCTAATGTAGAAACGGGAACTTTAGCCTCGCTCTACGAAGAAGGCTGGTTGCAGTCGGTACATCCAGAAGACCGCGATCGCGTCTATAGACATTGGTCTACTTGCATGAGCATCGGTCAGGAATGCTCCAACGAGTTTCGCTGCCAGACTCCGGAGGAGATTGTGCGTTGGGTTTACCTGCGCTCCTCCCCGATGCTGACCGATACCGGCGAACTTATCGGTCATGTCGGTACCCTAGAAGACATCACCGAGCGCAAAGCCGCAGAGGAAGCCCGCGCTCAGATGATTCGCGAACAGGTGGCACGACAGGAAGCCGAGGCGGCAAACCGAATTAAAGATGAGTTCCTTGCAACCCTGTCTCACGAACTCCGCACTCCCCTCAACTCAATGCTGGGTTGGACTCAACTGCTCCGCAGTCGCAAGTATGATGAAAAGACGACAGCCCGTGCCCTGGAAACGATTGAGCGTAACGCCAAGTTACAGGCGCAACTGATTGAGGATATTCTCGATGTCTCGCGGATTATTCGCGGGAAGCTACGGTTAAATATCTGTCAAGTTAATCTTGTCCCCGTGATTGAGGCGGCGCTGGATGCGGTTCGTCCGGCGGCTGAGGATAAAGGGATTCAATTGGAAAGCGTACTCGATCGCGCCGTGGAACTGGTTCCTGGCGATCCTAACCGCTTGCAGCAAGTTGTTTGGAATCTACTCTCCAATTCGATCAAGTTCACGTCTTCAGGGGGAAAGGTGCAGGTGCGCCTTTTCAAGGATGGCGATCGCGCTCAAATTAGCATCAGCGACACCGGCGTGGGCATCAGCCCAGATTTTCTCCCCTATATTTTCGATCGCTTCCGTCAAGCAGATAGCACCACCACCAGGCGCTATGGTGGATTGGGACTCGGTTTGGCAATTGTCCACAACTTAGTGGAACTGCAAGGCGGCACGATTGAGGCAAGAAGTGAGGGAGAAGGGAAAGGGTCAACATTTATCGTGAAGCTGCCAGTAGTATCCGATCAGCTCAAGACTTGCGATTTGGAGTCTATCTCCTCAGGTAAAAAAGTCGCGGTCGCGTCTCCTCCCTCTCTGGAAACGTTGCAGGTGTTGGTGGTGGATGACGATACGGATACCCGCGATTTTTTGAGGGCGGCGCTAGAACAATACCACGCTCAAGTGACGGCTGTGGCATCGGTTCAGGAAGCGATGCAAGCTCTGGAACACTTAAAACCCGACGTACTGGTGAGCGACATTGGAATGCCTAATGAGGACGGTTATGGCTTGATCCGTAAAGTGAGAGCTTTGGAATCTCAGCGAGGAGAAACGAGCATTCCCGCGATCGCGCTGACTGCTTATGCCAGGGGTGAGGAGCGATCGCAGGCACTCGAAGCAGGTTTCCAGGTACACCTGCCTAAACCCGTTGAGGCAATCAAATTAATTGCTTCTGTGGCAAACTTGGCGGGGCTGAGTACAAAGCTCGCAGACGTGTAGCAATCTCTAAACCAATCGTTCTTTCAATCAGGCGATTTCTATAACGACATTGCTTGCTAGCCGCACGGCTGTAAGCGTTGGTTAGGCGATAGATATCCCGCGATGGGAGCAGGACTATCTGTTCGCGCCGATCGTCTTGTCGAAGAAGTCGAACGTCCGGTACAGCGCCTTGAGCGACGCTTCGCGTGTCTGCTTGTAGGTCGATCCGATGAAGCTGTGACCCATTCCCATACAAAAAAAGGCATAAAAAAAAGGAGAGCCACTTGGGCGACTCTCCCGATCATCAGGGTGCATCTACTAAATAAAATATATCACTTGGGGATGAGGGGTGTCACCCCTTATTTTGTTTTTTTCGTGAAGTTTCCTCGCTTTTATGTGAAGTGAAGACGAAGATAATTGTCAACATAAATCAGGCAAAGGGTTGTGCGGCAAATGTAGCAGATACGTATTTCTGCGAGCGATCGCCTGCACATCCGCTACATTTTCTACCAGCACCCGTTGCCTGGGCTTCAGCCTTGCGGAGTAGGTTTTGACGACTCCGCAAGGCGGTATATTTTGGCTTGTCTAACTAACTGTTCAACTTCTTAGCCATCATTTGGTTCGTGAGTTTCGGGTCAGCTTGACCTCCTGTTTGCTTCATCACCTGCCCCACAAAGAAACCCAACAGCTTAGTTTTACCGCTGCGATACTGTTCCAGCTCTTTGGGATTTGCCGCTATAACTTCATTGATGATTTTTTCCAGCTCACCCTTGTCAGAGATTTGCTTGACTCCTTTGCTCTCTACCAGTTCTTTCGCAGAACCCCCTTTAGACAGCAACTCTGGCAGAATCTCTTTAGCGATTTTGCCGCTGATAGTTCCGTCTTCAATTAAGGAGATGAGTTCCGCGAGGATCTGGGGTTTGAGGGCAATTTCAGCGATATTCAGTTTAGCGGTGTTGAGATAGGCAGAAATATCACCCATCACCCAGTTAGCCGCTTGCTTGGGATTCGCCTTGGCAGAAACCGCCGCTTCAAAATACTCCGACACCGATCTATCGTCGGTTAGGACGCGGGCATCGTAAGCAGACAAACCCAATTCACTTTCGTAACGATGACGTTTTTGCGCTGGCAGTTCCGGCAGTTCCGACTTCCACTTAGATAATTGCTCAGCGGAGACTTGTATGGGAGTTAGGTCGGGTTCTGGGAAGTAGCGGTAATCGCTAGAGCCTTCCTTCGTCCGCATACTCACTGTGCGTTGGCTACCTTCCTCCCAAAGCCTGGTTTCTTGAATAATTCGCTCGCCGGATTGGATGGCTTCAATTTGCCGGTCGATTTCGTACTCAATCGCCCGTTGGATGGCGTTGAAGGAGTTCATATTTTTGATTTCGACCTTCGTGCCAAACTCCTTCTGACCAACCGGACGCACGGAGATATTCACGTCGCAGCGCAGCGAACCTTCTTGCATATTGCCATCACTGACGCCCAGATAGCGGACAATCCGGCGCAGTTCTTGGGCATATTCAGCAGCTTCAACCCCCGAACGGATATCCGGTTCGGAGACAATTTCTACCAAGGGAATGCCGGTGCGGTTGTAGTCTACTAAAGAATAGGTAGAACCAGAGAGTCTTTCACTACCCGCATGAACCAATTTTCCAGCATCTTCTTCCATGTGCAGGCGAGTGATGCCAATCTTTTTGCGGATGGGGTTGCCATCTGCGTCAGTTAGCTCAATCTCCAGCCAACCATGTTCGGCAATGGGCAAATCGTACTGAGAAACTTGATAATTTTTGGGCAGATCGGGATAAAAATATTGCTTACGGTCAAATTTGCTATAAGGAGCGATCGCGCAGTTGAGAGCCAAACCGGCTTTAACCGCGTACTCCAGCACCTTTTGATTCAGCACCGGCAATACTCCAGGCATTCCCATACACACTGGACAGACATTCTGATTGGGCGTCGCACCAAATTCGGTGGAGCAATTACAGAAAATCTTGGTTTCGGTACTGAGTTGACAGTGAGTTTCCAGACCGATAATAGCTTCGTACTGAGTTTTAACCGGAGCAGCAGTCGTCATGAGCTTACAGAGTGCAGATAATTGCAACACTTCGGCTCTATTTTAGCTTTGTCTTAACCTCGCAGCCCTTAATTAATCAAAAACGACTTCTGGATTCATGTCTGCTGGTGATTTCCAATCGATTCCGTACTCTGCTTTTAAAATACGTTTCTTCTCAGCCCAGAATCGCTCGGCAAAGGCTGCGTCTCTTGGTTCGTTCGCCAGGTTTTCGTCTGCTTTTCGACCGGCGTCTGCAATCAGTTCTTCATATTTTGGAGCAAATTCTTTTAAATCGTGCTTGATTTCCCCTGGATTCTTTCCCAGGTTCAGCCTTATTTGAACTTCCCGAACTAGCTTAGGAAAAACAAAGGCAACATAGCGATCGCGATACTTCTCACCTTGACTGACATCATCTGGCGTTTTTTGGAGTCCTAGTCTCGCCCCGACTCCTAATAAGGTTAGGCTTAATAAAATTCCTAGAATAACCTTTGAGGATTTCATCAACTAACTCTCCTAAATTAGGGAATGCCCAACATCTTAGCATCAGAACTAAAGATGTCTATCCGCTCATTTTCATCTGGATAAAGTAGAGGATGCACGCTTGCGATCGCGCGGTTCTAGTCCGGTTTAAATCTTGCAGCGAGAGATTAAAAATTGCGAACCGCCCCAATTCGGCGCTATCGGGATTACTCTCAAATAATTTAGCTTCCGTTAGATAGTCAGAAGCCGAGTTGACTTCCAAAATGAGTCTATAAAAGCGAAATAATTTAGCAATATAAATTTTGAAAGTATTACTAATCTAATGAGTGTCGATTTTATTTTTAGGGATATAAAATTAGTCGTTGCTTCGCAAGCGACGCCGAGGAAACAAAGGAACAGAAATAGATGAATTCACGACGGATCTAAATTTTTTGACGATTCAGGTTGAAGAAGCGCGATCGCTGAAATTCTCTCTTTTTGCATACGCCTTTTGGCGGGTAAGTATGCTAAAAAAAACCAGCCACTCGCGGCGACTGGTCAAGCTTGCTGTGTTGGGAGGAGGAAAACCTGATGCCAAGACGAAAAAGCTATGCAATTATCCCGTAGATAGCCAACCTGCGTCTCGATACACTAAGTCGTCCCTTGTTAAGGAATGTAACACATTTTTTTCAAAAGCTGCAATATTTATTTACAAACAGTCATTTGTGCGTGTGCCAACTTGTGCATTAAATGCCGAACAA
>NZ_JACJOQ010000181.1:0-4490 GCF_014695635.1 Coleofasciculus sp. FACHB-712
GGGCGTCTGGAAGCCGAACGAACGGGAGGTGCAACTGCCGGAACCGCTTTGCAAGATCAGCTTTTAACCGCTCGCTTACAAGATTTTGAAGCAAAAAGAGCGGGTGCGATCGCAGAAGCGAATCGCCAAATTGCAGTCATCAATGAAGCCAAAGTTCGCCTCACCCGCCTGCAAGAAAATCTCGCCAACGCCAAAACCAACCGAGTCAACGCCGAAACTAACCTCGCCAACAGCAAAAACCTTCTCAATAAAGCCAACAACAGCCTCGCTTTAGCCGAAAAAAGAGAAAAGGCGCTCACCACCCTCCTCATTCCCGGTGCTGTCCCGCGACTCGATTACGTTGACGCACAAGAGAGAGTCGTTAGAGCGGAAGCTGAAGTCACCACAGCCCAAGATAGTATTACGAATGTTCAAAACAAAGTGACGGAAGCTCAGGACAAAATAACCTCCCTGGAAAAAGATATCGCTGCTCAAGCACAAACAATTCGCCAAGCTGAACAAGCGTATCAATCGGTTCGCAATCAGGCAGATCGATTACAGTCTGAGCGCCAGAGTGAAATTCTAACTAAGTTTAACCAGCGCCAAGAAGAACTAACAACCGTTGCCGGTCAGTTGGAGGAGGCGAAAAAGCAGCGACAAGTAGAAACAATTTCCTCGCCGGTTACGGGGACAGTCTACAGCATCAAAGCAACCAACGGGCCTGTACAAGCGGGAGAGGAGTTGTTATCAATTCTTCCCGAATCCGAAGAATTGTTGGTAGAAGTGAAAGTCCTCAACCGCGATATTGGCTTTATCCGTAAGGGAATGAAGGCAAAAGTCAAAATGGCTACTTTCCCGTTTCAGGAATTTGGCACAGTTGAGGGGGAAGTGGTGCAAGTGAGTCCGAATGCGATCGCTGATCAAGAATTAGGCTTAGTTTTTCCGACTCGAATTCAACTTAAACAGCATTCAATTCAGGTGCAAAGTCAAAAAGTCGCCTTTATTCCAGGTATGGCTGCAACTGGAGAAATTATTACTCGGAAAAAATCAGTTCTCACTTTCTTAATTGAGCCGGTAACTCGCCGCTTTAGCGAGGCATTTTCGGTCAGGTCTTAGCTCGGCTTGATCCATTTGCACCAACAACAGGCAGTGATGAATAAAAATTGGGTATCTAAGAGTTAATAAAAGAAATTAATCGTTATGGGCATAAAAATCCAATTGAGAGCGCTAACGAGCGGGGACACTATCCAATTTCACTTCTAGGAGTAGAGTTAGGAATTTGGCAGGGTGAATATCAAAATGCTACGCTGCCCTGGTTGCGCTGGTGGGATCGAGAAGGAAATCTCTTGTTGACGGGTTACGAACGCGCTGAGCATGAAAGTCAACGCGCCGAGCGATTAGCAGCACAGTTACGGGCGCTTGGAGTTGAACCGGAAGCTTAAAAACGGACGGAGATACCTATCTAAAAGCCGTGAACACCGATCCTAAGAGTGTAGCCAGTCTACTTACAATGACTGATAGGGACAGCCATAAGTGGGATGAACTGCAAATTTCTGTATGTTATGGGTGTCTCTAGGGTTTATTAATTGAGTAACTCCTTATGCAACCAACCAACCCCAACCAATTTACAGAAAAAGCCTGGGAAGCCATCACTCGCACCCCAGATATTGTTAAATCTGCCCAGCATCAACAAATCGAAAGCGAACACTTGATGAAATCACTGCTGGAGCAAGAAGGACTCGTCAGCAGTATTCTGAACAAAGCGGGCGTAAATGTGTCGCGAGTCAGAGAACGCACCGAAGATTTCATCAAGCGTCAGCCAAAAACTTCCGGCAGTAGCACCTCAGTTTATGTCGGACGTAGCTTAGATTCTCTGCTGGATCGGGCTGAAGCATTTCGCAAAGAGTATGGAGACGATTTTATCTCCATCGAACACATGATGCTGGCTTATCCCAAAGACGATCGCTTTGGTAAGGCTTTGTTTCAAGAATTTAAGCTGGACGAAAACAAGCTAAGAACTATCATCGCCCAAGTTCGCGGGAGCCAAAAAGTGACTGACCAAAATCCAGAAGGCAAGTACGAATCCTTAGAAAAATACGGGCGCGACTTGACAGAATTCGCTCGCCAAGGGAAGTTAGATCCGGTAATTGGGCGCGATGATGAGATTCGCCGCACGATTCAGATTCTGTCTCGTCGCACCAAGAATAACCCGGTGCTGATTGGGGAACCGGGGGTAGGTAAAACAGCGATCGCTGAAGGTTTGGCACAGCGAATTGTCAGCGGGGATGTGCCGGAGTCGTTGCGCGATCGCAAACTGATTGCGCTGGATATGGGTGCGTTGATTGCGGGTGCCAAATATCGGGGTGAATTTGAAGAACGCTTAAAAGCGGTTCTTAAGGAAGTCACCGATTCTCAGGGCAGCATTATCATGTTCATTGATGAGATCCACACCGTTGTCGGTGCGGGTGCGACTCAAGGCGCTATGGATGCGGGGAACTTGCTCAAACCGATGCTGGCGCGGGGTGAATTGCGCTGTATCGGTGCCACAACCCTGGATGAATATCGCAAATACATCGAAAAAGATGCGGCGCTAGAACGTCGTTTCCAACAAGTTTATATCGATCAGCCCAGCGTAGAAGATACGGTTTCGATTCTGCGGGGATTGAAAGATCGCTACGAAACGCACCATAACGTGAAAATCTCTGATAGTGCGTTAGTGGCTGCGGCTACTTTGTCTACTCGATATATTAGCGATCGCTTCCTTCCAGATAAAGCGATTGACTTGGTAGATGAAGCGGCGGCACGGTTGAAGATGGAAAGTACCTCCAAACCAGAGGAACTCGACGAAATCGACCGCAAGATCCTCCAGTTAGAAATGGAACGGCTATCTCTGCAAAAAGAAAGCGATCCTGCTTCTAGAGAACGGTTACAAAGACTGGAAAAAGAACTTGCCGATCTCAAAGAGGATCAACGAACACTGAATGCACAGTGGCAAGCTGAAAAAGACGTTCTCGAACGCCGCAAAACCCTGAAAGAAGAAATCGACCGGGTGAATGTGGAAATTCAACAAGCAGAACGAGAATACGATCTTAACCGAGCCGCTGAGCTGAAATTCGGCAAGTTGACCGAGTTGCAACATCAGCTAGAAGAGACAGAAGCCCAACTCGTTCAAACTCAGCATAGTGGTAAGTCACTTTTACGAGAAGAAGTCACCGAGTCCGACATTGCTGAAATCATTTCCAAGTGGACTGGTATCCCCATCAGCAAACTCGTGGAATCGGAGAAAGAAAAACTTCTGCAATTGGAAGATGAACTGCACAAGCGCGTGATTGGGCAAGCCGAAGCGGTGACAGCAGTTGCCGATGCCATCCAGCGGGCGCGTGCTGGTTTAGCCGATCCGAATCGCCCAACGGCTAGTTTCATTTTCCTCGGTCCCACGGGCGTCGGGAAGACAGAACTCGCAAAAGCCTTGGCAGCTTACCTGTTCGATACAGAAGAAGCCTTGGTACGGATCGATATGTCTGAGTATATGGAGAAGCACAGCGTCTCTCGCTTAATTGGTGCGCCTCCCGGCTATGTCGGTTATGACGAAGGCGGACAGCTGACAGAATCCATCCGGCGTCGTCCTTACGCAGTGTTGCTGTTCGACGAAATCGAAAAGGCGCACCCGGATGTGTTCAACATCATGCTGCAAATTCTTGATGATGGTCGCGTCACCGATTCTCACGGTCACACCGTAGACTTCAAGAACACGATTATTATCATGACCAGCAATATCGGATCGCAGTTCATCCTAGATGTTGCTAGCGATGAATCCCGTTACGAAGAAATGCGGAGTCGGGTGATGGATGCGATGCGGACAAGTTTCCGTCCGGAGTTCCTGAACCGGATCGACGAGATTATCATCTTCCACGGCTTGAACAAGCAGGAATTGCGGCAGATTGTGCAGTTGCAAGTCAAGCGACTCGAATCACGGTTGAGCGATCGCAAGATGTCCCTGAAACTTTCCGATGCTTCCCTTTACTTCTTAGCGGAAGTCGGATACGACCCCGTTTATGGAGCGCGTCCGCTCAAGCGTGCGATTCAGCGGGAACTGGAAACGCAAATCGCTAAAGGGATTTTGCGAGGCGAATTCAACGACGGCGACACCATCTTTGTCGATGTGGAAAATGAGCGCCTTGCCTTCAAGCGTCTCCCTGCTGATTTACTAGCTACTCAGTCCAGCTAATTGACGCTTAGTTAACCTTTTCCCTCCCAGAAAAGGGGCACTCGATAGGGGAATGGCAATGCCATTCCCCTACAAAACGTGAACTTTACTAATTATTAGACCTCTTGCGGAATTAAGAGAAATAAGCTAGATAGAGGAAGGATTAATTAACAGTTATAAACAACTAAATGAAATATAAACAAGCTTTGTCAAATTCACCATCTGACTTCAAAAGGCTGTATGGAGTGACACCAGAAACGTTTTGGGAAATGGTGCAAGTAGTGCGGGATGCCAAGCAGGGCAG
>NZ_JACJOQ010000182.1:0-12286 GCF_014695635.1 Coleofasciculus sp. FACHB-712
TACAATCAATTAAAGAAAGGGTATGAATGACCTATGATAATCTCTAATTAAGCGTGCAGAATACCAGCGTGAAACGGCTATTTACAACAGCATGGAACCTTCTTTTGAACGCTATTCAAACCATTTACAGTCGTCTTTTTAGAAAAAAACGTCGCCAGTTACGTCGTCAGCCCCTACGACAAGACGCCTCAATTGATTCTGGATTGAATCAAATCAACCTCACCCCATCGAAATCAACAGAGGAAATCAGCAGCAGCCCACCCATCCCCATCAATGAGGCAGATAGGCTCAAAGCGCTGAATCGCTACAAGATTCTTGATACTGCTCCTGAAGAAGCATTTGACGATTTGACGGCTCTGGCAGCCTACATTTGTGGCACTCCCATTGCTTTAGTCAGCCTCGTCGATTCTAATCGGCAGTGGTTCAAATCAAAAATCGGTCTAGAAGCAACGGAAACGCCAAGAGACGTGGCATTCTGCGCCCATGCCTTGGTGCAACCAGATGAGTTGTTGATTGTGCCCAATGCCTTAGAAGATCGGCGGTTTTCCAACAACCCGCTCGTGACCTCAGACATCAATATCCGGTTTTATGCGGGTACCCCTTTGGTAACATCTGATGGCTATGCTGTCGGCACCCTCTGCGCGATTGACCGGATTCCACGTCATCTCACCCCCGAACAGATGGAGGCACTGCGGGCGTTGGGGCGTCAAGTGGTCAGCCAGATGGAGTTACGGATTAATCTGGATAAATTAGAACGGACTGTCAGCAAGAGTCGGCGAGTAGAGCAAGCACTCCGCCGCAGTAATCAACGACTGTTGCAAACCCTCAAGACATTACGAAATACTCAAGCCCAACTGATTCAGAGCGAAAAAATGTCGAGTTTGGGTCAATTGGTTGCTGGTGTCGCCCATGAAATTAACAACCCTGTCAACTTTATTCACGGCAACCTGCCCTATGTTAGTGCCTATGTTCGGGATCTCCTCGATTTGCTAAACCTCTACAAAAAGCAATATCCCCATCCCGATGGCGAGATTCAAAAAAAAGCAGAAACAATTGATGTGAACTTTCTAGTAGAAGATTTACCAAAAACTTTGGCTTCTATGAAAGTGGGTACTGACCGTATCCATCAAATTGTTTTTTCGTTGCGAAACTTCTCCCGATTGGATGAAGCCGAGATGAGACGAGTTGATATCCACGAAGGGATTAATAGCACGCTTTTAATCCTTCAGCATCGGCTTAAACCCACAGCCCAAAATCTCGGCATTGAAGTGATTAAAGAGTACGGAGTCCTTCCACCCGTTGAGTGCTACGCAGGTCCCTTGAACCAGGTATTTATGAATATCTTGAGTAATGCGGTGGATGCTCTAGAGTTGTCAATGGTCAATAGTCAGCCGTCAATCATTCGTGAAACAACAACTGACCTAGAGACACGATTATTCGTGTCTCTACCCACTAGCAGTGCTTGGATTCGCATTAGCACCAGCCTTTCTTCTGACCGATCTCATGTAGTAATTCGCATTGCGGATAATGGCCCTGGCATACCGGAAGAGATTAGGGCAAAGATATTCGATCCATTTTTCACGACGAAGCCTGTAGGGAAAGGCACGGGAATCGGATTGTCGATTAGCTACCAGATTATCGTTGAGAAGCATGGCGGGGTACTGAAGTGTCTGTCTGAACCAGGACAAGGAACAGAGTTTCGGATTGAACTGCCGATTCACGGGAAAATAATGAAGATGAAGGAGCAAGAATGATCCCGCGTCCTTCAGGAGTAGGCAGAAGACTACAGTGACAATTCTGGCTCTCGCAGAGCTTCTTTCACCAGCTGTTGTACTTCGGAACGGACGTGATCGTAGGCTTCAGATGCACACCAAGGACGGAGATATAAAATTGTTCCGGTTGCTGAGATGGAAGCAACGTGACAGGTCGTTTTTGGTTCTTCCAAAACTAAGGGATGGGGTTGAATTAAAGACAAAAGTAGGGTGATAGTCGGTTCGATCGGGCGATCGCCAATATCAATGTCTAAATCGACTCGTCGCTTGCCGAGTACGGTGGTATTTTTCAGCGTCCCGCTGAATAATTGCCCGTTCGGCACTGTAATTACTACGTTGTCTCGCGTTACTAGCGTAGTCGAGAAAATGCCGATGGCATCCACCACTCCGGCAGCCCCCGCCCCTTCAATAAAATCGCCTACCTCAAACGGGCGCAAACTAATCAGCATCACACCAGCGGCAAAGTGAGATAAGGTATTCTGCAATGCTAAGCCGATTGCTAAACCAGCCGCCCCCACTACCGCGACAACGCTGGTCGTCTCGATTCCCAACCTGTTGAGAACGGCGACCATCCCGACGACCAGCGTGAAAATCTCGGCTACCTGAATCAAGAACTTGCGTAAGGTTGGCTCTGTGCGACTTAGCGCTTTGCGGGTAAGACCTCCTACCCAACCTACAGCTAATCGGGTGAGCAGCAGAATTGTCGCTGCCCAGAGAAGGTTCTGTAGAATCTTAAAATACGCTTGGCCAATCAGGTAGTTCCATAACTGCGATGCAGCTTCAACAGAAATAATATCCATTTTCAATCGTTTTTCACTTCCAATTAATATATCTTTTTTTATAAGAATACTGGAATGAATTCGGAATTTAAGCTAATTTATACGCCTAGATTGTTATTACGGATGGGAACTCAAGAAGATGTGCCTGAGATTGTCAAATTTTACCGGAATAATCAAGGGCATCTATCTCCCTGGCAACCTTTTTGGCCTGATAATTTTTTAACCCATGAGTTTTGGCAAGAGCAAGTTGAGAAAAACATTAAAGAATTTGAATGCGATCGCTCTTTAAAATTATTTATTTTCAAGAATGGGAATTTCTCAGAAATTATTGGCAATGTTAGTTTTCACGGGTTTATGCGGGGTGCTGCCCAATTTTGTTATTTGGGCTATAATTTAGCAGAATTTGAACAAGGTAAAGGGTATATGACGGAAGCATTGCACTTTGCCATAAATGATGTCTTTGCACAATTAGATATGCACCGGGTGATGGCAAATTATCTACCCCACAATCACCGGAGTGCTAATTTACTGAAAAAATTAGAATTTGTTGTTGAAGGATATGCTAGAAAATATTTATTTATTCAAGGTGAATGGCAAGACCATATCTTGACCAGCTTAACGAATAAAAATTGGCAGAGGAAATGAATTTTTGTCTGCCACTATTCTTATTCTCGGCTATTCTTATTCTCGGTGGGGGTACGGCAGTGTCGTACCCCGGCATCTAGAAGCAAAGACTTGCGAGTATTTCAAGTTGCGTCAAGACGGTGTAGCCTGTTCTGATTCCAGGGGTTGACCGACTGCCACGCGAGGGAGGCGATGCTTGAAGCCGCAGAGAATTTCCCAGGAAATCGTGCCTAAAGTCGCCGCCCAGTCATCCGCAGAAATTCCGGCGTTTCCTTCTTGCCCCAGCAGAGTGACGACTTCGCCAGTTTGTAAATCGGGGATTGCGCTGACATCCAGCATCAGCTGATCCATTGTAATCGCGCCGATTTGCGGCACCTGCTGACCTCGGAGCAAAACTTGCATTTTGTTGGAGAGGTTGCGGGGAACCCCGTCGGCGTAGCCAATGGCGATCGCGGCGAGGCGCATATCCCGGCTAGCAACGAACTGATGTCCGTAGCTTACTCCCGTACCTGCTGAAATATTTTTTACTTGCGTTACCCGTGCTTTTACTTTCATGACGGGTTTGAGGTCGATGACAGACTTTAGATGGGGCGCGGGGTAAAGACCGTAGGTTGCTAAACCCACTCGCACCATGTCGTAGTGTAAGCTTGGGTCGCTTAAAGCGGCAGCTGAGTTTGCGAGGTGCAGACGGGGAGGCGTCATTCCTGTAGTTTTGATAAGAGCGATCGCTTCCTCAAATCTGTCTTGTTGCTGTCTCATTCCCGTGGGATCTGGACTGTCAGCCGTTGCTAAATGAGAGTAGATACTGGCAATTTTGAGATGGGGCAATCGCTGCACCAAGGAGACAAACTCCGCTGCTTGCTGCCAGGGAGTGCCTAGGCGAGACATCCCGGTATCTAATTTTACATGAACCGCTAAAGAACGATTTAAAGTGCCCAGTGTCTCGGAAAAGACCAAAGCTTGCTGAGGCGTACAGAGCGTCGGCTGCAAATTCCAGTGAGCGATCGCTTGCACTTGCTCAGACGTATTACTGGCACCTAAAATCAAAATCGGTGCCTGAATCCCGGCTTCTCGCAGTTGAATTCCCTCTGGAATCGTGGCAACACCTAGCCAACTTGCACCGGCTTGGCAAGCAATCTCGGCAACCGTAATGGCACCATGACCATAAGCATCCGCCTTCACCACCGCCATCAGTGCCGTTTTTGGGGAGAGAAAACGCCTCAGCTGCCGCACATTATGAGCTAAAGCGGCTAAATCAATTTCTACCCAAGCCCGTTCCTTGAGCGCTGTAAAATTTTCTCGCTGTATTTGGGAAAGATTGGGGTACCCAGAAGAAGGCATCCCGACAGGAGTCGGCTCCCAGCTTAGCATTAGACTCACTCCTCACTCACTCACACCTGTTAGTTTAGGACTTACGCCTTCAAGCCATTACTACACTATTGGTATATCTAGCTTTAGCGTTCATCGATTCCGTCTAGAGAAAACTCTAGGGGAAGTCCTACAGTTAACAACTTAGAGTGAGCGATCGCGTCCGGATCGTCAAGTAGTTTCTCGTTGTTATTGATTAGAGACTGTAGCTGTCGTTCTGAACGCAGCTAGGATGTTGGCATCCAACCCTAACCTTCCTCCTGTTGGGTTTCGGGGTTTTCGCCATCCAGGGTGCTTCTCGAACACAGCTTGTTGACGCAGTATTTAGCGATCCCGCTTTTCGTCAAACGTCTGGAGGTAGATTTTGGCAGAAATCGTATCGAATGCCGAGTTTACGAGGAACAATAAAGGAGATAATTTGACTTCCCCTCTCAACACTTAGCTAGGACGGGTCAACCCGCCTTTACAGGACGGACTCAGCACTAAAGCATGAGACTGCGAACGAAGACACTAATGGTCATTGGCGCGACACTCGTCGGTCTGGTAGGGGTGCTATATGCTACCTCTTCCATCGTTTTGTTGCGGAGCCTCAAGCACGCTGAGGATCAAAATACCCGTCAGATGGTTAAGGCAGTTCTGAATGTTTTTGCCCAAACTGGCGATGACTTTAGTTCTGGATTTCTCGATTGGTCGGCGTGGGATGACACCTACAACTTTATTAACAACCCAAACCAAGCTTATCGGGAGTCGAATCTAAATCCAGAATCGCTCTACAACTTGCAGATCAACTTGGTGCTGTATATCAATAACAGCGGTGAAATTGTCTTTGGGACTGGGTTCGATCTGAAAAGTCAGAAAAAAACACCGATTCCACCGGCCCTCAAAGAACACCTGGCTCTCAACGACCGGCTTTTAGAGCGTCCCCATTCTAATCGCATCCTGTCGGGAATCATTCTGCTTCCGGAAGGGCCAATGCTGATTAGTTCGCAGCCGATTTTGCCTTCAAATGGCAAAGGTTCTATCCGAGGAACTTTGATCTTCGGGCGCTATATAGACGATCGAACGATCGAGAAGTTGGCAAGAATTAACCGTTTGCCCGTGATGATGTACGGGATGAACGATCCTCAAATGCCTGCTGACTTTCAAGCCGTGCGTTCTACTTTTTCAGAACAACGCCCAATTCTGGTGCGATCGCGCGATGAAGACACGATTTCTGGATACGCCCGGATTAAAGACATTTATGGCAAACCGGCTTTGCTGTTGCGGGTGGATGTCCCCAGAGAAATCTACAGGCAAGGAAAGATTCGCCTAGTCTATCTCATCTTGTGTCTGTTGGTAGTAGGACTGGTATTTGGTGGAGTGACGCTGCTGCTGATAGAGCGATTGGTGCTATCTCGGTTGGCAGCTTTGAGTGGGGAAGTTCGGAAAATTGGCGCGAGTAGCGATCTTTCGCTGCGGGTATCGACGCCCGGAAAGGATGAATTGTCCAGCTTGGCACTGACGATTAATGGGATGCTAGAAGCGTTGGAAAAATCTGGACGCGATCGCATTGAAAGCGAAGAACGTCACCGCGCCGTGGTTGAGCAAGCTTCAGAAGGGATTGTTCTGATTGATGCTCGCTCTTCTCAAATTCTGGAAGCCAATACTGCCTTTAATCGCTTGCTCGGTTACAGCCATGAAGAAATTCTACATCTGACCCTTTACGATCTCATTCCCCACACCCAAGACAGCGCTGACTTAAATATCAACCAAATCCTAGCCGATAAACAGCACTACCTAGGCGAACGACGCTACCGGCGTAAAGATGGAACGCTGGTGGATGTGGAAGTGAGTGCCAACTCGATTTCCTATGGTGGCAGAGAGGTCGTGTGTGGCGTGGTTCGAGATATTAGCGATCGCAAACAAGCCCAAGAAGAAATCCGTTTGTTGCAGACGACGACGCAAGCGATCGCGGATGCCTCAGATTTTCACTCAGCTTTGCAAGTCACGCTGGGCAAGGTTTGCGAGACAATCGGCTGGAGTTTTGGGGAAGCTTGGATTCCCCACCCAACGGGTGACTTTCTTGAATGCAGTCGGGGTTGGTATGGCGGTAAGGAGAAAGTATCCCCCGCCTTGAAGAAATTCAGACACTTCAGCCAGAAGCTCACTTTTGCATCCTGGAACGGATTGCCGGGACGAGTTTGGTCATCGCAGCAGCCAGAGTGGATTGATGATGTTTCAATTCAGCCACCAGCCGTTTTTGATCGTGTCGCAATTGCACGAGAAAGCGGATTGAAAGCAAGTTTCGCCATTCCGATTATTGCGGCAACGTTTTGGGAATCGTCCCCCCTGCCGATTCAGGACGGGCAAAGCGCTGGGGTGCCCCTACAGCAGCCACAAGTGCTAGCTGTTCTGGTTTTCTTCAGCTTCGACAGCCAGGAAGAAGACCGGCAGATGGTGGAGCTAGTATCGGGCGTTGCGGCTCAGCTGGGTTCCGTCATTCAGCGCAAGCAGACGGAAGCCGCACTCCAAGAAAGCGAGACTCGGCTTTGCAGACAGCAGCGGGCGCTGATGGAATTGGCTACGTGTCAGGCTTTATACACGGGCGATTTGAGCGCGGCTTGGCAGGAGATTACCGAGACAGCCACGAATACGCTGGGCGTCGCACGAGCGAGTATATGGCTTTACAGGCAAGAAATCGTTGATGGTGATGAACCGGCTTCTGCAACATCCCAAAACCCGAATCAAAAATTGGTCTGTGTTGACTTGTACGAAGTCACTCAGGAGCGGCATAGCTGGGGCATGGAGCTGTACCGAGTAGACTATCCGGGCTATTTCCAAGCACTAGAAGAGGAACGCGCGATCGCGGCTTCTGATGCCCATACCGATCCTCGGACGAAGGAGTTTTCCGCGGCTTATTTAGCTCCTTTAGGCATTGCTTCGATGTTGGATGTCCCGATTCGGGTAGGTGGACGGACGATGGGGGTGCTTTGTCTGGAACACATGAGTACGCAAAGGCAGTGGGCGTTGGAGGATCAGAACTTTGCGACTTATTTAGCGTATATGGCTGCTTTGGCAATGGAAGCGAGCGATCGCAAACAAGCAGAAACCGCCCTCGCGAATAGTGAAGCGAAATTTCGCTCGCTGATTCTCAACAGTTCGGATCTGATCGCCATTTATGACGCAGATGGCATTACCCGCTATCAAAGTCCTTCGATTGTGAGTATTTTGGGCTACCAACCAGAGGAATTGACCGGGGTACACACCTTGGGCATGATTCACCCAGAGGATCGTCGCCGCGTTTTAGAAGCTTTCCATGAGGCGCTTAACAACCCTCAGAGTGTTTTTTCCATCGAATATCGTTTTCCCCGAAAAGACGGCTCCTGGTGTTTTCTAGAATCAACTGGGAGCAATTTGCTAGCCGATCCCTTCGTGGCAGGCATCGTGGTTAATTCCCGCGACATTACCGAGCGCAAGCAAGTGGAAGGCGCACTTCGGCAAGCCGAAGAACGATATCGCAGCATCTTTGAAAACGCAGTTGAAGGCATTTTTCAAACGACACCGGATGGACGCTTCATCAGTGCGAATCCTGCCCTCGCACGCCTTTATGGCTACTCGTCCCCGGAGGAATTAATCGCTAATGTGACGAGCGTTGAGCGGCAACTTTATGTTGACCCAAACCGACGGACGGAATTTATTGCTGCCATGCAAAAGTATGATTCTGTATCTCGGTTTGAGTCTCAAATTTACCGCCAGGACGGTAGTACTATCTGGATTTTGGAAACCGCCCGCACGGTAAAGAATTCTCAAGGGAGAATTCTTTACTACGAAGGCACTGTCCAAGATATTACCAATCGCAAGGTCGCAGAAGAAGCACTGCGCTATCAACAGGAACAATCGGAACTGCTGCTGCTCAACATCTTACCTGCCCCGATTGCTGAGCGATTAAAACTTCAGGAAAGCACAATTGCCGATAGCTTTGCCGAAGTTACCGTTTTGTTTGCTGATATTGTTGGCTTTACCCAACTTTCTGCCGATACATCACCTACCGAACTTGTCGAATTACTCAACAAGATATTTTCCGCGTTCGATCGCCTATCCGAACTGCATGGTTTGGAGAAAATAAAGACAATTGGGGATGCCTATATGGTTGTCGGCGGTTTGCCAATGCCCCGCAGCGATCATGCCCAGGCGATAGCTGACATGGCGCTGGATATGCAAGATGCGATCGCGCTATTTAACCTCAAAAATGCGAAAAATTTTCAGATTCGAGTCGGCATTAGTACGGGACCCGTCGTTGCTGGCGTCATTGGTATCAAAAAGTTTATCTATGATTTGTGGGGCGACACGGTAAATACCGCTTCTCGGATGGAATCTCACGGTCTGGCGGGTCGAATTCAAGTCACTGCCACTACCTATGAGTTATTACGAGACGAATATGTTTTTGAGGAACGGGGTCTTATCCATGTCAAAGGCAAAGGTGAGATGACAACTTATCTTTTGATTGGCAGAAAATAAAGAGAATTTTAAGTTAAAGCCTGATCCCGGCAGGCTTCGTTTATGTAGCCCCAGACTTCTAGGGTGCGGGCAGTTGCTGAATTGAGGAAATGCGCTTTTTTCCCAGCAGGCATCTGGCGAAAAGCCAGTATTAAAAATCTGTCGATTTCTGGACTGGTATTGCGCGATCGCGGTTAGTAGATTGACAAATTAAAAGTTGTCATTTTGGGGGATGCTGCTGCAACACTTGTTTCAAATATTGCCCGGTATAAGACCTCGGATTGTCCGCCACTTTTTCTGGAGTTCCCATCGCAATTAACTCTCCACCTTTATTCCCCCCTTCCGGTCCCAAATCGATAACCCAATCGGCGCAACGAATTACATCTAAATTGTGTTCGATGACTAAAATTGAATTGCCTTTATCTACCAATCTCTGTAACACATCTAGCAACTTGTGGACATCGTAAAAAGATAAACCCGTTGTCGGTTCATCGATTAAATAAAGCGTCTTCCCGGTAGCACGACGAGAGAGTTCCGAGGCTAACTTCACTCGTTGCGCTTCACCACCAGAAAGAGTGGGTGCAGTTTGCCCTAAACGGATATAACCGAGTCCCACATCTACTAAAGTTTGCAACCGTGTTGATGCTTTAGGGATATTTATAAAAAATTCCAAAGCTTCTTCTACGGTCATGTTGAGAACATCAGAAATAGACTTGTTTTTGTACTTGACTTGTAAAGTTTCTCGGTTGTAGCGATCGCCTTTACAAACTTCGCACTGCACGTAGACATCTGGCAGGAAATTCATCTCAATCACATTCACGCCTTGTCCGCCACAAGCTTCGCAGCGTCCACCTTTAACATTGAAAGAAAATTGCCCCGGTTTGTACCCTCTCGCTTTTGCTTCTATGGTTTGGGAAAATACGTCTCGAATCGCATCAAAGATACCTGTATAGGTAGCTGGATTAGAACGAGGGGTGCGTCCAATTGGAGATTGGTCGATGACAATTGCTTTATCAATTGCGTTCAATCCCTTGATGGCTTCCAAATGTTTTGGGAAGGGAACTTTGCGAGTGAGGTGGTGTTGTAAGGCTGGATAAAGTAATTCGTTAATTAGAGTAGATTTGCCGGAACCAGAAACGCCGGTGATGCAGACAAGTTTACCCAGTGGAATTTCGACATCTATATTTTGTAAGTTGTTGCGGTAGGCATTTTTGAGAATTAGCGCTCGCCCATTTCCCTCTCTCCTCTGTGCAGGGGTTTCAATTACCTGCCGTCCCGATAAATAAGCACCTGTTAGAGAATCTTCTGCTGCCAACAAGGTCTCCAAGTCACCTTGAGAAACAATTTTTCCGCCATGAACGCCCGCACTAGGGCCAATATCAACAATGTGGTCAGCGGCACGAATCGTTTCTTCATCATGCTCGACCACAATTAATGTATTGCCCAAATCGCGGAGTTTAATTAAAGTTTGCAGCAAGCGTCCATTATCTCGCTGATGCAATCCGATACTCGGTTCATCTAACACGTAGAGGACGCCGGTTAAACCCGAACCGATTTGAGTTGCGAGGCGAATTCGTTGCGCTTCTCCTCCCGAAAGTGTCATTGCCGGACGGTCAAGCGTCAGATAATCTAAGCCAACATCGAGGAGAAATTGCAGCCTAGCTTTAATTTCTCTAAGTACCAAATCGCCTATTTGAAACTGGCGATCGCTCAATTTTAAATTATTAATTCGTTCTCGACTTTCCCCAATATCAACGCTTGTCAAATCGAGCATCCGATACTGTCCCAATCGCACAGCCAAGGCTTCCGGTTTCAATCGCTTCCCGGCGCACACTTCACACGGCTGCTCGACGAGATATTGCTCCATTTTTTGTTTAATGAGTTCGGAACTGGTTTCATCGTATTGCTTCTGGAGGATAGCAATAACGCCTGCATACCGTCTAAAATCATTTCGACTTTCGTTCCAGATTGATTTGTCAGCACCATGCATAATGATGTGCTGCTGTTCTGCTGTTAGCTGATTCCAAGGTGTCTGAATTTCAAAGCCATACGCTTGTCCGACATTGTATAGAAGAGAGAGATAGTAAGAATTATCCTTTTCTGACCAAGGCGCGATCGCAGCATACACCGGCGACTCCGGAAAAGGTACCAATAACTCTGGTGAAAATGTCCGCAAGCTACCCAATCCGTGACACTGAGGACAAGCACCATAAGGGGAGTTAAAGGAGAACAATCGCGGAGAAAGTTCATCCATCACCGCCCCATGTTCCGGGCAAGCAAAGTTTTCTGAAAAGACTAATTCATTGGAGCTTTCCTGATAGGAATTCTCAGCGTTTGTAGAATTTTCTTGCCCAATTTCGTTTTTTGTGGTATGTTCCGTGTACGAATTATTTATCTGGTCGGATTCGTTAGGTTTCGATGTATCATTTAATAACTGAATGACCGCAATTCCACTGGAATGACGCAGACAAGTGCTGAGAGAATCGGTTAGACGCTCCTGAATACCGGGTTTCTTAATCAGTCGGTCAACGACAATTTCAATCGTGTGTGTATAATTTTTATCTAATTCAATAGAATCGGACAGTTGAAACACCTCTCCATCAACTCTGACGCGAGCAAATCCTTCAGAAACCAGGCTGGAGAGCAATTTTTGATGGGTGCCCTTTTTGCCGCGCACTACAGGCGCTAAGATTTGAAAACGGGTGCCATCAGGCAGTTCCAGGATGCGATCGCACATTTCATCAATCGTCTGAGGTGCAATCGAGCGATCGCAGAGGGGACAGTGGGGTTCACCCGCGCGTCCAAACAGCAACCGCAGATAGTCGTAAATCTCCGTTACCGTACCAACCGTTGAGCGGGGGTTGTGAGATGTCGATTTTTGGTCAATCGAAATTGCAGGGCTAAGTCCCTCAATCGCATCCACATCTGGCTTATCCAACTGCCCTAAGAATTGCCGCGCGTAGGCACTCAGAGACTCCACGTAGCGCCGCTGTCCTTCTGCAAAGATGGTATCAAAGGCGAGGGAAGACTTGCCAGAACCAGAGACGCCAGTAAAGACAATCAAGCGATCTCGCGGTAGTTCCAGATCGATATTCTTCAGGTTGTGCTGCCTAGCGCCGCGAATGCGAATCGCGTTCTGGCTGTTTTGATTTACACCCGTGGAATGGTGCCCATTTGAGGACTCAGTTGGTAAAGCATCCGAAAGATTGACACGGTCAGACATGAGGGCAGAGCGAAACAGTGCTTAACGATCTTAGCGCTGGCAAG
>NZ_JACJOQ010000183.1:0-4085 GCF_014695635.1 Coleofasciculus sp. FACHB-712
ACCGCTGACGGGTAATGAACACCTCTGGCTCTTGCCGAGACAGGAGCATTTCGATACACTCCTCTACAAGTGCCTGCATCATCGGCACCCATTTACTCAAATTGACTGCATAAACCTTTTTTTCCCGTAATTGCAGCCAAACCGTATCCGGCATAACGCCCTGAACAGATGCCAGCAGATGGGCGTGAAAAGCTGCAACCGTTTGATATTCCAGCTTAGGACGCCGACCTAAATGAATGTCACTGGGAACGTAAATCCAATCGCCAAAGTTTGATTGTCCGGGTTGTTTAACCAAGAAATCAGGACAACTCACGAGGGTCACTGTCTTCGGAAGGTGCAAGAAGGATTCATCCTTTATCCCTACTCCTTCCTCTTTCAGAAGCACGCCTCGGTAAATTAGCTCAACGCCTTCTTGCATCAAGGCAATGGTGGCATTCGCACCAGCGTGCCAATCTCCCCAAGCGTAATTGGGTTTGTGATAAGTCTGTCCCGCCAGAACGGTTTGCTGGAGAGCATACCGATCCTGTTGCAATTTGGCGCGAAAATCACTTTGAAAATCCTGCTGGGTAGGATCTCCATATAAATCGAGAAAAGACCGGCGACTACAACGTTGGTAGTGCCGCAACATATTAACAGTTAGCAGCATGACTTCAAGCTAACAGAGAATGAGTGAGCTTTCGCGATCGCTCTTATCGCACTCAGACTAAATGACACTAGACAAACAAAGCCTGACGAGAGCGGACTTGTAGAGACATGATATATCGCGTCTCTACGTGTAGATTTTGACAGCGATTCACCATCGGTTAGAGTAGTGGCGATTTTGAGCGTGAGGGTGTAGGCATGGCTAAGCGTAGCAAACGGCAGTTGATTGGGTGGCGATCGCTCTTATTGTTACTTCCTATATCATTCTCAGTTTCTATCTATCGTAGTTTGGCTCTATTTGTAGCTGTTCTATTGTTGTCATCAGTGGAGGCACAAGCAACAAGCGTTTCAATTGCCCAACAGCCAGCGACTTCCTCGCCAAATGCAACGACTACTGATGAGCAACAAACTTACGAACAGGGACTGCAACTGATAAAGCAAGGACAACAACTAGAGAAACAAGGAACGGTAGAATCTCAGCAACAAGCGCTTGCCAAATACGAAGAAGCACTCTCTATTTGGCAGCAATTGGCGGTTAACGAAGCTCCGCCGTATGAGGCTCGCAGTTGGGAAGCACTGACTCTTTCTCTCATCGGTACCATCTACGATGGTGACCAAGACGAGCCTCAGAAGGCGCTGGACTATTTCGAGCGGGGGTTAGCTGTCAGGCGCGAGTTGAAAAACCGCCTTCAGGACGCGATCGCTCGTGCCTCAATGGATAATGCTGGCTCCAACTCAAACGACAAACAAAAACTGCTCGACACTTACAAGCAAGCACTTGCATTCACCAACGTTGAGGAAGCTTCCCTACTCAATTCCCTCGGTGGTGTTTACTTCGAGTTAGGCAAAAAGCAAGAAGCACTGGAATATTACAGACAAGCCCTGTCGCTGCTTCGAGCTGAGAAAAAACCCTCTCGTGAAGCTGATACACTGAGCTTCATCGCTAATGTCTACTTTCAGTCAGGCGAGACTCAATCAAGCCTCAACTTCTACAATCAAGCACTGGAGATTCAACGTGCCGAGAAGGATATCGCCGCACAAGCCCGAACGCTCGGCACTATCGGCATAATTTACATCCAATTGGGCGAATTGCAACAGGCGCTTGCCATTTATAAGCAAGCACTCGAACTCCAGCGAGAAAGGAAGGATTTTGCTGGGCAAGCGGATATCCTTGGGGATATTGGCTGGGTCTACTTCAAATGGGGTCACTATCAGAAGGCGCTGGATTTCCATAACCAAGCGCTGAAACTCTGGCAAGCAGCACAGGGAAATCTATCTGGAACTGATTTAGCCTTCAACTTTACTCAACAAGCTGAGATTCTCAGGAATATCGGCCTCACCTATTCCTTAGGAGGATTTGGCGATCTTGCTAAAGCGCTGGACTTTTTTAACCAAGCGCGATCGCTTTACCAAAAGGCGGGATATCGATACGGGGAAGCGACCCTTCTCTCCTACATCAGCAATACCTACAAACAATTGGGGGAAATGCAGAAAGCCCTCGATGCCTTAAATCAAGCGCTCATGCTGTGCCGTGCCATTTCCAGTCCCACTAAGGAAGCTGTTGCCCTCCGTGACATCGCTGGTATCTATGAGTCAATGGATGAGCCGCAGCAGGCACTGGACTTTTACAACCAAGCCCTCGAAATCCAGCGTCGGGTGAACGATCGCCCTCAACAAGCCGCCACCCTCAACAGTATCGCTAAAGTCTACAGTTCATTGGGCGATTATCAGCTGAGTATTGATACACACAACCAAGCTCTAGAGATATTTAAAAGCATTGGCAATCTCACTAACCAAGCTCTAACTCTTACCAACATTGGTGGTGTCTACCAAGGAGCAAAAAATTATGAAAAAGCGTTGGAATTTCACAATCAATCGCTGGCTCTGGCAAAACAAAATAATGATTTCCCGCAGCAAGTTACCACACTTGTAGGTATTGCTTCAGTTTACCTATCATTAAAGGATTATCCTAAGGCGCTTGATGCAGCTAACCAAATCCTTGCACTGTCACGCGAACAGAATAACCCCTCTTGGGAAGCCTATGCATTTGGGATGAGCGGTGTTGCTTATCTGAAATCGGCGGATTACCAAAAAGCACTGGAAGCCCTGGAAAAGGCAGTGGCTGCGGATCGGAAGGTAGAGGATCACCAAGGAGAAGCCACCCACCTGCGCGATCTGGGTAAGGTTTACAATGCATTGAAGCAGTACGAAAAAGCGCTATCAACCTACGATCGGGTTCTAGCACTGCGGCGGATGTTTGGCGATCGCACGGAGGAAGCATATACACTCTATGAGGTTGCGATTACACAACGCGACAAGGGCAATCTCAACGCAGCCCGTACCCAAATCGAAGCCGCCATCAAAATTGTTGAGGACATACGCACCAGAGTCACCAGCCCAGAACTGCGTACTTCCTACTTTGCCTCCGTGCAGAATTACTACCAGTTCTACATCGACGTGCTGATGCAGTTGCACAAAAAAGAGCCTTATATTGGGTACGATGCTCTGGCACTGCACGCCTCGGAACGCGCTCGTGCCCGGAGTCTTTTGGAACTCCTAACAGAGGCTAACGCTAATATTCGGCAAGGAGTCGAGCCAAAACAGCTGGAACAAGAGCGCACCTTGCAGCAAAAACTTGATGCTGTTGAAAAACGCCGAGTTGAGTTACACAGTAGCAACCCCACTAAAGGACAGCTAGAGAAAATTGAACGAGAACGCGAAAATCTCTTAGAAGAGTATCGACAAGCCCAAGCTGACATCCGCGCTAAAAGTCCCCGCTATGCCGCCCTCACTCAGCCAAAACCCCTCACCTTGGCAGAGATTCAGCAGCAGGTTCTGGATGACGATACGCTGCTTTTGGAATACTCGCTAGGCGAAGAACGCAGCTATCTTTGGGCTGTCACCAAGACAGGCATCACCAGCTGCGAACTCCCTAAACGCGCCGAAATTGAGTTAGCGGCGCGAGGTTTCTATGAACTTTTGAATACCCCTGGCTATCGCTTGGAAACCCGAAAGCCGACTGATAAACGGGGAGGCATTGCGGTTGAACTCGCTCCCGCTAGCACCGAAGTCGTAACCAAACTCAGCCAGATGCTCTTGGGGCAAGTGGCTGGGAAACTAGATAAGAAACGATTACTCATTGTCAGCGAGGGTGCATTGCAGTATGTCCCCTTTGCCGCGCTACCAGTACCAACGCAGCCAAGCACAGAAAACAAAGCCAATCCTTCCACCTCACCCACTCCACTGTTAGTCAATTACGAAATCGTCAATCTGCCCTCAGCCTCCACGCTAGCCGTTTTAAGACAAGAACAAGCTGGGCGCAAACCTGCCGCTAAAGCTGTGGCGGTGCTAGCCGATCCCGTCTTCGGCAGTGACGATGAGCGAGTCAATCAAGCAAAAGGGCAGACAGAGAAGCAGCGGAGTATCGGAGAAAACCTTGCATT
>NZ_JACJOQ010000184.1:0-2914 GCF_014695635.1 Coleofasciculus sp. FACHB-712
ACTTCAATTTTGTAATTGCCAGCAGAAGGCAGCAATGCTTGCCACTGTGCGCCATCGGTAATCGTCCCGACCGTTTGCCCTTCCGGATCGATTACGGTGATATTGACGTTGCCTTCTACCGCTGCCACTGTCAATAGCTGCCCCTCAGTGGCGGAAAGAGAGAAAGAGTGGCACTGATTAGGTTCTAAGTTGCCACCCATCGTTGTTTGTGTAGAACCTGAGTGGAAGTTGACTTCCTGAGTGAATAGCGTATCTGCTGGGATTGACTCCTCTGGGGGGCAGTTATCTATCGGTGCTGAAAGCGTCTCTTGGGGAGTTTTAGGTTGCTCTTGTTTTCTTCTTTTTGGAGCCAGCCGACAGACGATCGTGGAGCCGCCGCTACCTAGCAAACCCAGCGCTGGTGCTGCGACAGGTACCCAACCTGCCTGCATAAAGAAATAGAAGCCGGTAACGAACAAAATGCCCAGCGTTGCAGTTCCAACCACAATCAATCGCAGGGGATGACGGATTCGCCAAGCTAAAAAGCCGCCAACGGCTGCCCATCCCACAATCCATAGCACCTCAACCCATTCCGACCAAGACCAAAACAAAGGTCGCTTGTCTAGAACAACGCTGAGGATTTGGCTGACGGTCTGTGCTTGCACCCTTACCCCAAACATCTTACGACTGCCCCCGTAGGGAGTATAAAAAACGTTATCAACTGTGGGTGAGGTGACACCGATCAGAACAATGCGATCTTTCACCCAATCGGGGTTAATCTGACCTTTCAAAACTTCAGTGAGCGTTACCTGCTGGGCGATATTATGAGCGGAGCGATAATCGAGCAGGATCTGGTAGCCGCCTGAATCTGCCTGCTGGTATCCTCCAAAATTGGCTTCTAGGGGTTTGAAGACAATTGAATTGAGCTGGAGATAATTTTTTGGGTGCGGTTGTGCCTCGATTCCCAGTTGTTCCAGGTAGCGCAGTGCCAGACGCGCACCGAGGGAGTAGGGGGTCTTACAGGCACCGACATCGGAAGTCGCAAACAAGAGACTGCGGCGAACGGCGTTATCGGGATCGATCACCAAATCGTCAAAGCTAAGGCGGTCTTCCGGGACAATTTTTGGCGGTGCAACTCCAGGATTATCGATATCGCTGATTTTGCAGACGGTAATGATGCGATCGCTCTTTTGTAATTGCCTGGATAATTCTGCATGACCAGGTTCCATCGGGATGTCGCGATAGATATCCAAACCGATGACTCGTGGTTGATGCCGTTCTAGTTGCGCTAACAGCTGATGCAGAGTCCGGTCGGATAGCGGATATCTGTTTTGAGCTTTGATATCTGCTTCGGTGATTTCGACGACTAGGAGGCGAGGATCTGGCCCTTCCATTGGGGATGAACGATCTAAGTCTCCCAATACCCGTGTCGCAAACCGTAACCGCACCATCTGATCGAAGGTTGCCAGTTCCAAGGACTGCAAACCTCCCAGTTGTCGTACACCCAGCAGCAAGCCGGTAGCAAGGATACTGGCGATCGCTAAACGGATCGGCGATGCCTTTTTCTCAAGGACACCCGCGCGATCGCTAATTTTTTCCCCGCTTTTGTCGGCAATATTTTCTGGAGCAAATTTTTCTGCAACGGGCGTATTTTCAGATAACGATACCTCTGTCAATGAAGCGATCGCTTGGCTGACTTCTGTAGCGGACTGGTAGCGATCGCGGAAGTGGTATCGTACCATCTTGTCTAAAATTGCTGCTAGGCGATCGCTGACCTTTACTTTATCCCGCCAAATAATCTCAGAGGTTTCAGGATCTTCTGGTAGCTGGTTCGGTCTTAACCCAGTCAGCAGTTGGATGGCAGTGATCCCCAAGGCATAGATATCGCTGCTGTATTTTGGCTTACCCGCTAGTTGTTCGCTCGGCACATAACCTTGAGTGCCAATTCCGACTGTAATGCTAGTCTGATCGGTTCCACTCGTCAACTGGGTGCGGATTTCCTTGACCGCGCCAAAGTCAATTAAAACTAATTTGCCGTCCTGTCGCCGCCGGATCAAATTGCTCGGCTTGATGTCGCGGTGGATGACTTGATAAGCGTGAACAAACTCCAGGATGCCCAGTACATCCTGCAAGAACTGAATAATTTCAGATTCGCTCAGTCGCGTACCTTGGTGCAATTCATCGCTCAGCGGCGAACCTTCAATGAACTCCTGCACCAGGTAAAATTGTTGGTCTTGTTCAAAGTAAGCTAGCAGATGAGGGATTTGTTGGTGGTGGCCCAGTTTTTCAAGCGTTTTTGCCTCGGTTTTGAACATCCGTCGAGCCACCTGCAAAAAAGCAGGATCTTGACGAGCAGGTTTGAGGTGCTTTACAACACACTTAGGGTTTCTCGGTCGCTGCGTATCCTCGGCAATGTAAGTTTGACTAAATCCTCCAGCTCCTAGGACTTTGACTACTTTATAGCGCCCTCCCAGTTGTGTTCCCAGCATGGTCGCTCAGTATGCATCAATCCTGATTTTGGCATACAACTCAGTTTTGCTGAGCTTGGTTATTTATCTGTTGTCAGTTGTCGCTCGTTAATGATTTTTCTCATCCCCGTGACAAGTCGCTCTTAATTGCTTGTCAACAAGATTTCCGATAGCCGTATGGTAGTAAGAAGCGATGCTTGTTACCAACTTTTCCAAATGCAGATGATTCAAGGTACAACCAAACTTTTAGGGGTGATTGGTCATCCCATCGGGCATTCCCTATCGCCGGTGATGCACAATGCGGCGATCGCTCATTTAGGATTAGATTGCGTTTATGTACCTTTGTCGGTCGCGCCGGAAGATTTAGAGAAAGCGATCGCCGGTTTTGCCGCAATGGATAATTTTGTGGGCTTTAGCGTTACCATTCCCCACAAACAGGCAATTATCCCCCTGCTATCAGAAGTATC